>CALMMI010000031.1 GCA_937868245.1 uncultured Ignavibacteria bacterium
AAGAGGTTGCGGGGGATTTTTGAAATCAATAATTTGAAAAATTTAGGTCATGTCGGTTGTTACAACCGACATTCCTCTAATAGCTTATATGAAGGACAGTTGTCACAACAGCGCTATATAGAATTTTATGAAAAAAATATATTGTTATATTATTTTAGGAATTATTTTTCTATTTAGTACTACATGCAGAGCACAAAGAAAAGCAGAGAAATATAATAGAATAAACGGCTTATATAATGATACAGAGTTATATATTGTTGACACAATCAGCATTCAAGACCCTGTAATAATTGTGTTTAAAGAAACAGAAGGTCAAAATAAATCGAAGAAACATATTCGTCATGTTTTAGTTTCAAAAAGAGCTTTGGATTCAGTTCCAAATAATTCTTCCATAAATTGTCAAGAATTTTTAAGTTCTCAGGGTGGGTATTTATTTTTCCATGCAAGAGACATCAATGCTTTAATAGCTAGTTTGGCTTATATTTCTCCGACACATATAAGCTGGCCCCGGTACTCAGAATTAGTAGATTCTCTTCGGTATAGTAGAAAAGATTCAATTTGGGTGAAGATTGATGAAAATAATTATAAATCTCAAAAATATAAAGGTTGGGAATGTTATGATATTTACCCAAGAAAATTTTTGCTTTGTTTAGTGAAGGGAAGTTTATTATATAAGTATGACTCTATTGATAACGTTATTCATTTTAAAAATATGGATAATGTTTATTTTAGGGTTTTAGCACCTATTACATGGTAAATTGAGTTGTCATGAAATGGATATAAATACAGCAATTTATCTGCTCTTAAAATCGAGAGCAGTATTTGTCCCACTTCAATATGGGAGCTCATTTTAAAATTGTGCTGATTCCAAAGCTGCCGGCTTAGTGGATGAAGCGTGAACGATGCTTGATTGGGTTATCTAGTTGAATCCTGAATATGAGAAGGTTGCCTCGGAGTTTTGAAAAGCTTCAATAAATCAAATTAGTTCTCGTCCTTAATAAAGAATTTTGATACTACTATAACGACATTAAATAATAGATTTTAACAGTATAGAGGTCTAAAGAACTTTATGAAGATTTCAATAGAAGATAAACTTATAGATTATCATTTTGGGGATGATAACCTTAAAAAAAATGTTGGACTGCTACCTAATCGTATACAAACAGTATTAGATATAAAAACTGCTTTCACAAATAAAGAATGGGAAAATACTCCTTTCCAAATATATGGCAAATCTACAAAATTTGGAATCTTTGAGGAACTTCTAAAAAAAGAAAAGCAATTTCATATCAGAAGGATTGCAACTATTATTAATGACAATGATCTGTTCCATGACCCTATTATTATCTGGAAAGAAAACGATCAACATAGAGTTATTGATGGCTCTCATAGATTGTGGGCTCACTATAGTATGGGGAAGACAGAGGCAAATGCGATTTGCTTAGAAAAAAAAATGTCAGAACATGAGAAAGAAACGTTATGGAACACTATTGAGCAATACAAATATGATATTAGGACTGCACTAACATTTTTGAAAATCAGTTATTATGAATAATGCTTTAATAGTCAAAATGTTAGATTTAAAATTCACGTAAGTTACTGCAAATACCAATATTTTTGATAAGATTTATTCAAAGCAACTAAAATTATTATAATTCCATAAATGAATCTACAATGAGTTTAAAAGGAAGAAATGTAAGAATAATTGTAGGTGAACCATGGGATTGGAAAGAAAATCTGTTTGGAACAATTCTCACTGAACCTAAAGAAAACAAAATTATAGTTAAACTAACAAAAGAAATTAATGGTAAAAAGTTGACAAGTGACTTATTAGAGCTTAAGCCAAGATATGAAAAGGAAACTTTCAAACCATTAACACAAAATTATTCAGTTACGGTTAATGGTGCTTTAGTCACAATAGACTCAGATGACTTTGATTTCATCATTATTGGGAGTGTTACGATTGACTGAAATAAAACTGATTTAGACATATAGCTGCCAATCAAGAAAAATCTCTCCCTCCCTCTCAATCATTCTCGCATCTCTACGTCACTACTCCATCAAAAACAATTTTTATCAATTACCTAAGCATTAACGTAATCAAATTATGGCAGCACAATCAACGGATGTACAGCAGATACAACACCTTGCGCAGTCGGTGGCAAAGGTTCGCTCGGAAATCGCAAAGGTTATCATCGGACAAGACGATATTATTGACCAACTCCTTATTTCACTGTTTGCCCGCGGACATTGCCTCTTGGTTGGCGTTCCTGGTCTTGCTAAAACACTTCTTGTTCGCACGGTTGCACAGGCGTTAGACCTCAGTTTCAGCCGCATCCAATTCACTCCCGACCTTATGCCAAGCGATATTACCGGTACAGAAGTTATCGAGGATAATGTTTCTACAGGACAAAAGCAATTTAGATTTGTGAAAGGTCCAATTTTTGCAAATATCCTGCTTGCCGATGAAATCAACCGTACTCCGCCAAAAACACAAGCTGCACTCCTTGAAGCCATGCAGGAACATTCCGTAACAGCGGCGGGAACTACCTATCATCTCGATGAACCGTTCTTTGTACTTGCTACCCAAAACCCAATCGAACAAGAAGGAACCTACCCTCTTCCCGAAGCACAACTTGACCGTTTCATGTTCAATCTGTGGCTCGATTATCCATCATCCGATGAAGAAATAAGCATCGTAAAAGCAACTACTACCCAATTCAAACCTGATGTAAAAGCTGCTATGAATGCTGCTGAAATAAATGGATTCCAAGATTTAGTGCGCCGTGTACCTGTAGCTGATAATGTTATTCAATATGCAGTAAAGTTGGTGCGCTCTACACGCCCGCAGAATGATTCGAGTAAGATTGTAAAGGATTTTCTTAATTACGGAGCTGGGCCTCGTGCGTCGCAATATTTGATACTCGGAGCAAAAACCCGTGCGGCATTGCAAGGAAGATTCTCTCCTGAAATTGAGGATGTACGTGCTATTGCCGCTTCTGTACTTCGTCACCGTATTGTGGCAAACTTCAATGCCGAGGCAGATAATATCAGTCCTTCGGATATTGTGGCTAAACTGATGAAAGAGATGTAATTCAGCACAGAATAGCAGAAAAACACAAAGCGAACTGAACAGTTCGCTTTTTTTATGTGTAAATCACTTGGAATTAACGTTAGATTGCCGTCTGTAAAGCCATTTTTGTGTATTTTCGTGAAGAATTACAAACGTTGCTCAAATCAGAGAGTACCCTTATTAGAAACGAGTAGCAATTGTGAAGTTTGTTTCTTGCTGTTTATGAGATACATTGAATGTATTAAAACCGATTACTTCAAATCTAAATGAATAATAAAGTACTTTCAATACGCTCAACCATAATGAAAACTATACGAACTAACTGTTTGTTTGTAAAGCTGTTGGTTCTCATTTTTTTTGTAGTAATCTCTTGCATATCCACTCAAGCACAAGAACGGCAAATTCCGTTTGATTCAGCCGGGAAAATATTAGTTATCACTCCACAGCAGACAACATTACTTCCTTTGTTTTCTGAATATAATGAATTCAAAGAAATCCTGCTGTTCAAACTGGATGATACATCCTTTATGTTGGAGGTAACATCTGTTAAAGATGGTACGCTTCAACGAAGAAGAGTCACTAAAACACGCATTGAAATTGATAGCCTTCAAGCCAGAATCAACCAAATTATCAACGAAAGATCACCTGAATTAGGGCTTGATCAAAGCGGAAGAGCCGAATTATTGACATACACATTCATCACTTCACTTGGTTATTATGGTCCGATGCTTGTGCTGGCAACAGAACCCCAAAGTGTTTCATCCGGTTCTTTGATATACCTAATGGGAGGTGCAGGCGGATTTTTCATACCCTATTTTATTACTTCCAAGTCTAATGTAACAAAAGGAGCATCTATGCTCGGCATTAGCGGAAGTGTAATTGGAATCTCCTCAGGATATTTTATTTACGGAGCTATTGGCGGTTGGAACAACTTGAGTACAAGCGGAAGTTTTAATCCTCAAACAAACCAATACGAAGAAGGCGATGATTCAAAATACAGAACAATGATTGGATTAAGTGTAGCTACGGGAGTTTTAGGTACAATAGCGGGTGTTGCCATTGCAAACAAGTATAATATAAGTGACGGGGATGCAGGTGTTATTAGCTCATCATGGGCAGGCGGGTTAGGCTTGGCATTTGGCGCAGAATATATTAGCGGTTTACTTGAAAAAGATGACTCTAAGCGTGGAACAGCTTCTCTCCTATTAGGAGCTTCAGCATTAAGTATTTATGCAGGAACACAATTAGCCCAAACACAGCATTTTACTCGAAGTGATGCTTCAATTATGGTAACCCCGGCTTATATTGCAGCATTTATTCCTATTTCATTAGCAGCAGTTATCCAGCCGGATAACTTTGACGGCAAGTTGCTTGTCGGTGCAACTATGGCATCATATATATTAGGTGAGTATGTTGGTTGGAATGTTGTAAAAAACAAGGATTTCGGCGTGAACAGCGGGATTTTTACTGCTCTCGGTACAGCAGG
>CALMMI010000032.1 GCA_937868245.1 uncultured Ignavibacteria bacterium
CATGATGGAAGCCGGATATAATAATTGATCTACCAACAGTCCAGTCTGTTTGGATGTCTAAGTTCATTTCAGGTTCGCCCATCCATTGTTTCATTAGGTTGGGGGCTGTGAGTGCCTTCCAAACTGTTGATGGGGGAGAGTGGGTTGTGATTGTTTTTTCGAATTGCATTTTGGATGTACTTTTTGCTTATTGAATGATTCTCAAATGATTTTCAAACCAGAATTCATTTGGCAGGAGTTTTACTTTTTCATTTTCTTAACCATTTGGATAAATCCGTTATAATAGTCTTCAATTGTTTTCTTTTTTATCTCAGCCCATTTCTCTTTTGGTTTACTCAACTCCCTCACTTTAGGCGCATCTTCACTTAAACCGGCTAACATGGCATCCATACCATGGAGGTTTAACCAGCGATGATCATAATCCTCTTCGTTTATTTTTACGAATTCTACAACTTTTGTAACAGTCTTTTCCAATTTAACAATGTCTTGAATTGCATATTTATTAATATCAGGTCCATACTCGCTATTTAATACCGACACACCTTGTAGAGCACTCTCATCCATGCACAAATTGGCATCATAGCGTGCACGCAATTGAGCAACGTAAAACCAGAATGCTGCTTCGTCTTTTTTATCTTGATTATATAGCTCTCTTGAAAGAGCATATATTACTGGTGGATTGTAGTAGTTTGGATTCTTCAAAATACTCTCAATAGTTTGCTGTTTAAGATTTTTGTTTTCGCCTTTTAAAATTCCAATAGTTTCATTGTGCCTTGCAACATCAATTTCTTTGAAAATTCCTTTTGGTTCAACTTTAATTTCGTTTATTTGTGCGTTACTTACCGTTATTACTCCAAATACGATTGCCAGTAAGATAAAAATATGTTTCATGTGTCTGTAAATTAGTTTAATGAGTTTAGTATTGAAAGAATGATTAAATAAGTTGTAAATTCAACTTAATATCCTGAATTCAGGATTATTATTTCAGCGAAACTACCAATAATCTCTATAAAGAACAAAAAGATAATTCCCAACTTTTTCTCCTCACATTTCCACACCGCCACGAATTTCCGTAATTTTGTAATCAAAATACAACGAAACATAAATCTTACATTATTATCAGGATCATCTCATGGCATTCCAACCGGTTGATTATTACAACGTTTATGATCTTCTTACAGAAGAAGAAAAATTAGTTCGCGAAACAGTATCCGATTTTGTGGATAATGAAGTACTTCCTGTTATCGAGAAACATTACCAAGCAGGTACATTCCCAATGGATTTGGTCGGTAAACTTGCTGATTTAGGTGTGTTTGGGATTACATTACCGCAGGAATATGGTTGTGCAGGAATGAACAACATTTGCTACGGTCTTGCAATGCAAGAACTTGAGCGTGGTGATTCGGGTGTGAGGAGTTTTGCAAGTGTACAAAGTTCACTCGTGATGTATCCGATTTATACATACGGTAGCGAAGAAATCCGCATGAAATGGCTGCCGAAATTAGCAAGCGGTCAGGCAATCGGATGTTTCGGACTCACCGAACCGGATTTTGGCTCGAACCCAAGCGGGATGATTACCAATGCTAAAAGAATCGACGGCGGATATTTGCTCAATGGTGCGAAAATGTGGATTACCAACGGTTCACTTGCAGACGTAGCAGTAGTATGGGCAAAATTAGACGGTGAAATTTGCGGCTTCCTTGTTGAAAAAGGTATGAAAGGATTCACAGCCCCCGAAATGAAAGGCAAGCATTCTTTACGCGCTTCGGTAACAAGTGAATTGATTTTTCAAGATGTAGAAATTCCCGAAGGTAATAAACTAAATGTTAAGGGATTGAAAGGTCCGCTTTCATGCCTTACTCAAGCTCGTTACGGAATTTCATGGGGAGCAATCGGTGCGGCTATCGGGGTATATGATTCTTCGTTGAACTATGCAAAATCACGTATTCAATTCGATAAGCCAATTGCAAGTTTCCAACTTGTACAGGAAAAATTGGTATGGATGCTGAATGAAATTACAAAAGGACAGTTACTATGCTATCATCTCGGCAGACTTAAAGATGCAGGAAAGATGAACCCGAATCAAGTTTCCCTTGCAAAAAGAAATAACGTGGATATTGCAATTCAAGCAGCAAGAATTGCACGTGATATTCACGGAGCAAATGGAATTTTGGATGAATATCCGATTATGCGTCACTCTGCTAACCTTGAATCGGTAAGAACATACGAGGGAACTCATGATATACATACCCTGATTCTCGGGGCGGATATTACCGGTATTCAGGCTTTTAAGTAATACGAAAGTTAGAAATCCCCCTTAGTCCCCCTTTAACAAGGGGGAGACAAGAAAACTCTCATAATAGCTGTGAAAAAAAAAATTAAGTCATCCCCTTGTTAAAGGGGAACGAGGGGATTAATCACATTTGCAGAAAAAAAGTCTGTTGAATAGTTAGCAAAAAGCACTCTTTAGATAAAGGGCAGGTAATTCCTGCCCTTTTGCGCATCATTTACAGTAGAAAAGTATATGCAAACAGAAATTCTTGATTCTCCGTTTATGCGGGAGTTATTCCAAAGTCCTGTGGAGTGGGTGCACACCGGCTATTCAACAGGAGCAGAGAATATGAGATTTGATGAAGATAGGGTGAAACTTGTTGCAAATGGGGATGCCCTGCCAATGCTACGAGTCTATGGCTGGAAGCCGTGGGCAGTATCTCTTGGTGCAAACCAAAGAGAGAGTGATATTGACCCTATCGAGCGAGAAAAAAAGGGATTCGACCTTGTACGACGTGCAACAGGCGGTCGGGCGGTTCTCCATGCTGACGAGCTTACATATTCAATCGTTACGCCGATAGGGAAGTATAGCGTTCAGGAATGGTATCGTCTTTCACATGAACGTTTACTTGCAGGACTTAGAACAATTGCCCCTACGTTGGATTTTGAGAAATCACAACCAAATTTCCGTGAACTGTATAAGGCTATGCCACAGCAAGCAGTTGCGTGTTTTGCAAGTTCTGCACGGTATGAACTTATCCATGATGGACGCAAAGTAGTCGGGAGTGCTCAACGTGTGTTCGGCAATGTACTCTTGCAACATGGCTCTATATTATTAGGTGCAGGAGGTGAACAACTTGCCGATATAAGTAAACAAAGCGGATCTCATTCGGTAGATGAAATACGGAAAACGATTCTTTCGCACAGTTCAACATTGAGTGAGGCAGCTGGACGAGTTGTTGGATTCGAGGAGGTTGCGGAAGCGATTAAGAACGGATTCCTATGAAAACTATGTGGACTATGTTTCTATGTGTTTAAAAACGGAAAGAATTTTAAACACATAGAAACATAGTTACACATAGTGATATAATGTGAGAGAATCTGTATTCAACTCTGTGTTTGTAATTTTAAGATTGAGATAGGAGAATAATATTTCACCCCTTCATAAACGCTTTCAACGCTTTCCCCGTAAGCGATTGTTTGGATTTGGCAATAGCTTCGGGTGTACCCGATGCAACCAAATACCCACCCTTTTCTCCCGCTTCCGGACCTAAGTCGATAATATAATCGGCAGAAGCAATCACATGAAGATTATGCTCAATAATCACTACCGAATGACCGTTTGCAATTAATTGGCGGAAACATTTAAGCAGTTTGGAAATATCGTGCAGATGGAGTCCTGTAGTCGGTTCATCGAATATGAAGAGCATTCTTGTTGCAGAATCTGCATCAAGATATGTTGCTAATTTTACCCTTTGTGCTTCACCTCCCGAGAGCATTGCACTCGATTGACCAAGACGAATATACCCCAAGCCCACATCAGATAAAACCTTCAGTTTATTGGTTACTTTCTTTACTCCTGTGAAAAATTCAAGCGCTTCATCCACAGTCATTGCAAGTACATCAATGATACTTTTGCCCCTATAAAGGATTTGCCGTGCTTCCCGTTTGTAACGCGTTCCTTTGCAGGATTCACATTCAAGCGTAATATCAGGCAAAAACTGCATTTCGACCGTAACATTCCCGTCACCTTCGCACACTTCGCATCTCCCGCCGGGAACATTAAACGAAAAGTGACCCGACCACCATCCCATTTGCTTTGCAGCCTGGGTGGCAGCAAATACTTCACGTATTCCGTCGAATGCCTTTGTATAGGTAACCGGTGTGGAGCGCGAAGATTGTCCGATAGGGGATTGATCAATCATTTCCAGATTATCAATATACTGACTGCCTTCGATACTCTCACAAGCCCCAACGGCTGTTGTATGCCCGAACTTTAGCTTCCTAAGGTTTCCATACAACACATCATGAATAAGCGTAC
>CALMMI010000033.1 GCA_937868245.1 uncultured Ignavibacteria bacterium
ATTTCCGCTAATGATTTGAGGTCGATGTAAATGTCCTAAAGCAATATAATCAAATTCAACAGGGAAAATCTCCGCTCCTATTTGACCTATATTACCAATATGAATATCCTTTTCACTCTCGGACGTTGCACCTCCCGAAACAAAGAGATGCCCCGTTGCAATAACAGGCAGCCCTTGCTGTTTATAGGTGAGAATTTCATCACGGGAACGCTCATAATGAGCATTGATACCGCCGGCAATTCTTTTGGTTCGGTCGTCGTAGCTTTCTCCGGAAATGGATTCGCGAAGTAGGTCTTTATCGCGTAGAAACGGAACGGCTGCAACTGCCCCAATTATGTTGCCGTCAGAATCAACAAGCTCAATAATCTGATCAGAAATATTGTCGGTAGCACAGCCGATGATATGAATGTTCAATGATTTGAGGAGCTTTGCAGGTGCGTTTAATGTGGCTGCAGAATCATGATTTCCCCCTGTAATAATAATATTGTTACAATCGGAAAGCACCATTTCCCGAAGGAAATTGTAGTACATCTCCTCCGCATATTTAGGCGGGGAAAAAACATCAAAAACATCCCCTGCATGAATAACAGCGTCAACCTTTCGCTCCCGGATTATTTCTACAAGCCAATTAAGAAAATGTAGGTGTTCTTCCCTGCGATCATGGTCGCCGAAATGCTGCCCGAGATGCCAATCGGCAGTATGGAGAATTGTCATAAATGATTCGTATTGTAAACAGGAATGCAATCAAAATGAAATGTAAGGTATGGAGCATAATGTTACATAAATATATACAAATATACTTCACTCATGTGCCTATACCATAATTTACATATTTTAAAAATCATTTGTGTGTTGTTATAACAAAATAAGCTCACAAAAGCCAAGTGGTATATATAAGAAAAGTGTCCTTTGTGTTGTTAATCAAAACACAAAGGACACAAGATTTAGTTTTAGGGTCATTAAAAAATAGCAACTTAGTTTTTCATATCCATCAACAGCAGACTGTTTTATTTTGTAACAGAAAATGGAACTGTTTTTACAAAATTACCAATCTGTAAACGAATTTGATACACACCACACGAAAGGTCAGGGAGATGTACGGAATAGTTGCCTGCCTCGAGTTCCTTACTTCTGTGCAAAATCGAACTCCGTCCGAGTGCATCTGATAGAATAATTGAAACGATAGACCGGGCAGGAATTGAGTATTGCACTGTTCCAAAAGAGGTAATCGGGTTTGGGAGTATTTGTAAACTAATATTATCTGCTATTTCTGATTCAACTCCTGTTGCAAACTTTACAGTGAAGCTCCTCGTTTCGCTCCAAGGCGCGGAGCCAGCTGAATTAGTTGCTTGTACTCTCCAATAATAGGTGGTATTATTAGAAAGTCCCAAAACAAATTCAGAAAAGGTTAATCCAGTTTTGTCGACTATTGTAGTGGAAAAATCGTTAACAGTTGAAACTTGAACGTGGTAACTTTCAGCATTTGCCGAGGAATCCCATACCAATATAACATCTGATGTGTTTTGGATACTCTTATCTTTCGGGACGAGAAGTTTGTTAGCCACAGGAATAGGTGGCTTTCCCGCTTCTGTTGTGAAACTCCATACTGCTGACCAATTCCCGTCCTGAGTTTGCAATTTATTTCCCTTCACTTTCCAATAATATGTTGTGGATGGGCTTAATGTGTAATCAAATGAAGTGGTAGAAGAACGGTTATCTGTCAAAAAGTTATTCGTAAAATTCGGGTTGTCCGAAAGTGAGCCGTAATAGACATCAGCATCCGCAACCATCTCCCATTGTAGTTTTCCCTTCACCGGAATTGCAGTCGCTTTATCAGCAGGGGAAAGGAGAGTTGGTGCAGTGAGAAGTGGTTTTGTACTCCCGATATTCCCCACACGCATACCATGCCCAAAGCTTGTAACCCACATCTCATCAGATTTAAATGGATTGAAATAGACCCGCTCCGGTTGACGGAACGGATAGCTTTCTACAAGAGAGAATATCGGAGAAGCAGCATTTGCATTGCCGGAATACCATAACCCTTCAACTTCAGTTGTCACATACATTTCAGCCGGATTCGCAGGATTAAAAGTACAGCTTGTTACGCGGTCAGATTTCCATATTCTTGTCCATGATTGTCCGCGATTGGTGGTGCGGTATAATCCGCCTACTCCAACCGCAGCGGGAATTTTCCACCCGCTGAACACACCAACAAGCCAAGTGTTTTGCGAAGGGTCGTTCGGGTCAATAACTATGTCTTTTGTCCAGTATTTCATACCATTATCCGAAACATCCGCCCATGTATTATTTGTAGGATTATACAAGAAACATCCTGAACTTGCAGTAAAATCAGGATTACGATGTCCTGAATATGTACAAACAACGTACCCGTCATTTAAAACGACTATCGAAGCAGGATGTCCTTCCGTGCGGGGCGGAGCCGGAAGTTTCGTCCATGTTGCACCTGCACCGTCTTGGAGATTTTTAGTTATGTATATTCCGCCCTGTGTAGAGTGGATAACACTGGCGTACAATGTGTTTGGATTATTAGGGTCAAGGGCAACCCAGAA
>CALMMI010000034.1 GCA_937868245.1 uncultured Ignavibacteria bacterium
AGATGACAACAAAATTGATTCTCAAATAGATAATTTGAGAAAAAAACTAAAAAAACATATATGAATAATAACGTTTACAGATATTTAGTTAGCACATTTCTATTCTTAATGTGTATTAATGTTTCAAGCTCAGAAGAGAAATGGGAGCGCATCGGTACTTTCGACGGTGTAGTTTCGGGATTAATTCAATCTCTTGGAGCAGCAGATAATGGTTATTTATTTGCATGTATAAGTAATGGGGCACCATTGTACCGTTCAACTGATAACGGAACTACATGGAAGAAAACCTCTATGCCCAAGGATAACGACATATATTCAATAGCAACTAAAGATTCAATAATATTTGCAGCCTCTACTAAAGGAATATATAGATCATGTGATTATGGTACAACATGTCTTGCACCTGATTCAGTTCTTAAAGGCGGGGTCAAGTCTCTCATCATTCTTTCCAACGGAACTCTTTGTGCAGGAACATATAGTAACGGTATTTACCGTTCGATTGATAATGGTGCAACCTGGATACAGTCAAACACAGGGCTTTCAAGTTTAAAAATAAGTGCTCTTGCATCTACAGACAGTAATTTCATTGTTGCTGCAACAAATGGCGAAGGTATATACGTTTCAAATAACGGTGGCAATTCTTGGAAAATACAAAGTACAGAGGTACGCCTTAATTATACTCATACTCTTGCTGTAACCAAAGAAGGACATATTTATGCTGGTACAGATAATTATGGTATCTTCCGCTCAAAAGATTCAAGCGTATCGTGGGATCAAATGACCTCAGATATTTCAAGTAAGGTATATGCTATCGTTATATCTGCCAGCAATGTGATTTATGCAGGAACATCCCAGCAAGGTGTTTATAAAACTACAGATGATGGTAATTCATGGCAACCCGATAATAATGGTATCGACGAGGGTACTTTCACAGTCTATTCTATGGTTATTACTCCCAGTGGTGAAGTTTTTGCAGGAGCAAACGGGGGTGCAGCCTACAAAAAAACTTTTTTCGTTGGGGTTGACGAAAAAGATATTTACAGTGAAACTGTATTTACTTCTATTATTCACACCAACGAAGAATTTATCATTTCTTTCAAAACTGAAAAGAGTACTGAAGTTAAATGTGTTCTGTATTCAGTTTTAGGTGAAAAAGTTAGTGATTTGGTAAATGGTCATTTCTCCGTAGGTAATCATACATTTTCTATTAGCCAACGCTCTTCTTCCCAACCTTCCTTGCCCGGTGGAATGTATTATTGTCGTTTCGATACACCGCACTACTCCCTTACTAAATCAGTTTTAATTGAAAATTAAATTATCGATCATTCTAATTTTGAAAAACATAACTTTATTACATACTTTTCTCAAGGAAAACACTCAATGAATGTCATTTCTACAGCCTTCCGCTTTTGCGTTGTTATTGGAATACTTGCAACATCACTTTCTCCATTGTATGCCCAAAATTATTGGGAAAAATTGGCAAGCCCGCCTTCGGCACACCCGGGTCCACTTGGAGTAACAAATATACTTATTACGAAACAAGGGACTTATCTTTCTGCTACATCCGAGGGGTCGGGAGTCTATCGTTCACAAAACCGTGGTGCAGCATGGGTAACTTCAACTCCGTATGCTAATTACGACCATGGTCTTGCTTTCTGTCTAAACCCAGCCGGCGATATTTTTGTTGCAACTAATAATGCAAATGGAGGAAATGATATTACAAAAATTGGCCGGTCGAAAGATGATGGTGTCAGCTATCAGAACATTCCATCATACCCACAGAATGCATCTCTTAATTCAATGATTTGCACTACCAACGGAACAATTATTATTGGTACAAACAAAGATGGTTTGTATCGCTCAAAAGATGATGGTGCAACATGGACTCTTCTCAAATTCAAATCTGAATCCGATATTGCGACTACTTGTCTTCTAGATGCAGGCAACGGAACTATCTTTGCAGGTACGAAACAGGACGGAATTTATGTATCAAAAGATTATGGTGATACATGGAGTCTTGCTTTCTACGATATTTTTGTTAGTGACATAAAATGCCTCACTTCCGACAAAGCAGGTAATCTCTTTGCCGGTTCGGTTTACGGCGCGTATAAATCAAAAGACGGTGGAAAAAATTGGGAACAAATTTTTAGTACAGGTAATTCAGGCAGCTCTGCAATTTCTTTTATTTTCGTTTCACCACTAGGGAGAATTTTTGTCGGTGTTCTTGGTAGCGGAGCATATTGTTCTATTGATGCTGGAAAATCATGGACCAAAATCAATACTGGAACTGCTACCAATAATGTAAACACAATGGCAATCGACTCTACGGGTAAATTTCTTATGGGAACTGCAAATGATATTTACCGTAACAATCATGCAGCTGTACTTAGTGTTAACGTTGATGTAAACACCCTTGAGGTAAATTTAGGAGACATTACATACCCTGAGCAAAAGGATAGTACCATTACCATTACAAATATCGGAGATACGACCTTAGAGGTAGCTAAACTTATTATTAAAGGTCCAAGTGCTGCATCTTTTCAAGTAATTCCCTCCGATGCATTTTCGTTGGAAGCAAATCAATCTAAACAACTCGCAATTCGTTGTAAACCTGTAAAGAATGGCGATCTAGAAGCTTCTCTTGAATTTACAAGCAATACAACCGGAGAAACTACAGCAATTACACTTCTCGGCTTTTCGTCCGGTGTTAGCAATGTTGAAGAACTTTCATCAGTACCATTTACTTTGGAGAGTTTTCCAAATCCAAGTGTGGGTAATGGTATGATTAAAATCGTTTCTGAAAAGTCAGCTCAGGGAAGGCTCAATGTTGTTAATCTTTTGGGAGAATCCATATACACCTATAATTTTTCAATTGAGGCTGGTACTCCCCTTTTGCTTCGTTGCGATCTTCCTTCATCAAGTGCACAGTATCAAGCTATGGTAACTATCGGACAACACACAACTTCAATTCCTATGACAGTCGTTCGATAATCTGTAGATCAGTCATAAATGTATGGTAGATAACCAAATGAAAATAGGCATCATGGGTGGGAGTTTCAACCCCATCCATGAAGCACATTGCAAGATGGCTGAAAGTTTTGTACGTGAAATGGATTGTGATGTCTGTTATTTTGTTCCTGCAGCACACTCACCGCTAAAAATGGACGATAGTTATGCTTCACCGGAACACCGTCTTGCAATGGTGCAATTGGCAATGCATAGCAATCCCCTTTTCAAGGCTTGTGACGTAGAATTAAAGAGAGGCGGGGAATCGTATACAATTGATACAATTCGGTGGTTTCAGAAGCAATTTCCGGAATCTTCTCTTTTTCTTTTGATTGGTGCAGATCAAGCCAAAGCGTTTACACGTTGGAAACAATGGGAAGAAATCATTGATGCCGTACAATTGTGTATTATAAACCGAGAAGGAATAGTTGAAAAGGATGATATAACCCAAACCCTTACGATTAATTCCAAATCCCCTGTTTGGATTGACTTCCCGATTATGAATATCTCTTCTTCGATGATTCGAGAGAACATTCATAGCCAAAAGTCTATACGAAATTTAGTCCCAATGAAGGTAGAAGAATATATTTATGAACATAAATTATTCATTTGAATAGATTGCCTTAAAAATAGAAACGCCCTTGAAATTGAATTTCAAGGGCGTTTCTATTTGGAGGAGAGAGAGGGATTTGAACCCTCGGTAGAGTCAGAAACTCTACGACGGTTTAGCAAACCGTTGCCTTAAGCCACTCGGCCATCTCTCCGAATTGCTAAATTTTTCATAAATTTCACTTTATGAAGTGCGAATATACGACAGATTTATCCTTTTCGCCAAACAAATTTATTTAAGGGGTTAATTTTTTATCATATTTTTTTCCGCCCGGGATTTTATCTCCTGTTTTCACCCCTAAATACCGAATATTAGCTAATTCACTATAAATTTGATAGATAATTATCATTTTTTACAAATTTACTTTGGCAAAAAGCTCATTTGTGCTTATTTTTGCGTTCTTTGTTGGAATAAAAGTCGTCTTTTCATATAGGAGTTATTGTGGAATCGTCAGGAAAAATTACTAAATCCATCCGTGAGGTGGACGTAGATAGAAAGTGGCTTGTTGTGGATGCAGCAGGAAAAACACTTGGTAGAATTGCAACACAGATTGCAGTTATGCTTCGTGGTAAAGACAAGCCGTTTTACACTCCGCACGTTGATTGCGGTGATTATGTTATTGTAATTAACGCAGCCCAGGTTAAAGTAACCGGCAAGCGTCATGAGCAAAAAGAGTATTTCCACTATACAGGTTATCCTGGTGGCGGTCGTACACGTTCATTCAAGAATCTTGTGGTTTCAAAACCGGAAGAAGTTATAGAGCTCGCCGTAAGAGGTATGCTCCCGAAGAACAGTTTAGGTCGTGAAATCGGCAAGAAACTGAAGATTTATGCAGGTAGCGAGCATCCACATGCAGCACAAATGCCTGTTAGTCGTGAATTTCCGCATAGAGCAAACTAACGTTTTTTTATTTTAGGAGAACTACAATACATGAAGAATGTAGCAGCAACAGGTCGGCGTAAAAATGCTATCGCTCAAGTGAGAATGATGCCCGGAACCGGTGTCGTTATGGTAAATCGCTTGCCGATAGAAACTTATTTTCCACTTGCTACGTATCGTCAGGAAGCACTTCGCCCTCTCGAAACAGCAAAGATGGAAGGTAAATTCGATATTATCGTAAAAGTATGTGGTGGCGGTAAAAGCGGTCAAGCAGGTGCAGTACGCCTTGGTGTAGCCCGTTCATTAGTTGAATTTGATGCAGAATTGCGTCCCCCACTTCACTCTGCAGGTATGCTTACACGTGACCCTCGTATGGTTGAGCGTAAGAAATACGGACAGAAAAAAGCACGTAAACGTTTCCAATTCTCGAAACGATAAACCGATTACAAAGTGTTTTCACTTTGTTTACTATCAATCATGCTTCAGGATTATTGGCGTGTGGCTTTTATCACAGGATGAATTTTCCGGGTAAATGTTGAGCCGATAAGATGAATGAAGCAGTAGTTTTTAAAACACATTATATATTTGGAGCTTATTATTATGGCTAACGTTACTGTTGAAGCCCTTCTCGAATCCGGTGCACACTTTGGGCACCTTACCCGTCGTTGGAATCCTAAAATGCGCAAGTTTATCTACACCGAGCGCAACGGCATCCACATTATTGACCTTCGTAAAACACAACTTCTATTAGAAGTTGCCGTTGATGTTGCCAACGAAGTTGCAGCATCCGGCAGAACTGTTTTATTCGTCGGTACAAAAAACCAAGCAAAAGAACCGATTACAAACCAGGCAAAACTCTGCGGAACGAACTATGTGTCCGATCGTTGGCTTGGCGGTATGCTTACTAACTTCACAACCATCCGTAAAAGTATCAAACGTCTTGCTACCATTGATAAGATGGAAATTGACGGTACTTTTGATAAAATCACAAAAAAAGAACGTTTAATGCGTAATCGCGAACGTGAAAAATTACGTCGTGTTTTCGGTGGTATCGAAAATATGACTCGCCTTCCGGGTATGCTTTTCGTAGTTGATGTAAAAAAAGAACATCTTGCTATTAAAGAGGCAAAAACCCTCGGTATTCCAGTTATCGGTATCGTAGATACAAATTCAGATCCTGATTTAATCGATTATCCTATACCTGCAAATGATGATTCAATAAAAACAATCGAGCTTGTAGCAGGTGCTATTGCAGCCGCTGTTTTAGAAGGTCGCGAAGTTGCAAAAATTCGTGCAGTAGAATCAGGTATTTCCGGTGAACTTGCCGATAAGGAAGAATCAGATCAAGCGGATCAAAAGAATCAACGCCGTATGCGCGGTCGCAGAGGTCCAAATGAAGGTGGAAATGACCGCGGTGGCGATCGTGGCGGAGACCGTCAAGGGAATAATAACGGACCACGCCGCAGCGTAGGCGGACCACGTCCTGAAGTTCGTTCTGTATCTCCTAAACCTGTAGCGACAGAAGCAGCACCGGTAGAAGCTCCGGCAGCTGCTGTTGAAACTCCTGCTGCAGAATAATATTTATTTAAGAATCTAAAATTATTATTTTTTGAAGGTATATTTGAATATGATTACTCCACAAATGGTGAAGCACTTGCGTGATAAAACAGGTGCAGGTATGGCAGATTGTAAGAAAGCGTTAGATGAAGCCGCAGGTGATATGGACGTTGCTATTGATGTGCTCCGCAAACGCGGTGCTGCATCAGCAGCTAAGCGTGCAGACCGTTCAGCAAACGAAGGTCTTATCATGGCTAAGGTTTCGGCGGACGGCAAAACCGGAGCAATTGTTGAAATTAACTGCGAAACTGACTTTGTTGCCCGCAATGAAGAGTTCGGCGGTTTTGCTTCCGAGGTTGGTGATGCGGTTCTTAATAACAACCCTGCAACCGAAGCGGACATTATGGCAATCAATATCGGCGGGAAAACACTTGGCGATTTACACAATGAAATGCTCTCTAAATTCAGCGAGAAAATCGGTGTAAAACGTTTCAAGCATATTTCCACATCAGGTGCAGTTGTAGAATACATTCACGCAGGCAACAAACTTGCTGTGCTTATCGAAGTAAGTACTTCTGTAACTGATAAAGCAAAACTGATGATTCGCGACATAGCTATGCAAGTGGCTGCAATGAACCCAATGTTTATTGACCGCGACACAGTAAACGACGAAGCAATCAAAAAAGAAATTGAAATCTACCGTGATCAGGCAATTCAAGAAGGTAAAAAACCTGAAATCGCTGAAAAGGTAGCAACCGGTAAGTTAGAGAAATTCTACCAGGAGCAATGCCTTGTAGAACAAGCATTCGTAAAAGACAGCACCAAAACAGTTAAAGATGTTTTGGCTGATGTTGCCAAAGAAGTTGGCTCGGATGTTAAAATTCTTAGCTTCTACCGCTATTTCTTGGGTGAAGAATAAACCTTCACTTATACGTATTTGAGAAAGGGCGAGGTGAAAACTTTGCCCTTTTTATTACCTAATTTTCTCGAATTGACCTTCATTAAATAAGTTTGATACATTTTTGGAAACCTTATGAGAAATGATTACAAACGTATTCTGTTGAAATTGAGCGGTGAATCCTTGATGGGAGATCAAGAATTCGGTATTGATGCCAAGATTTTAAAATCTTTTGCCGAAGATGTAGCAGAAGTATATCATAGCGGCTTGCAGATTGGAATCGTATTAGGAGGCGGTAATATATTCCGCGGCTCTCAGGCTACAGAACAAGGTATTGAAAAGGTATCCGGGGATTATATGGGTATGCTTGCAACCGTAATAAATTCAATTGCTTTTCAGAATGCTCTAGAGGGGTATGGAATCCCTACACGTTTACAAACGGCAATCCACATGCAGCAGATTGCGGAGCCGTTTATTCGACGTCGTGCCATCAGACACCTCGAAAAAAACCGTGTTGTAATTTTTGGTGCAGGAACCGGCAACCCTTATTTTACTACCGACACAGCCGCAGCTTTACGAGCTATCGAGATTGAAGCGGATGTTATCATCAAAGGTACACGCGTTGATGGTGTTTATGATTCAGACCCTGAAAAAAATCCAAATGCTAAACGATTCGATAACATTACATATCAGGAAGTACTTACGCGGGAACTCAAGGTAATGGACGGGACTGCAATTACCCTATGCCAAGATAATAAACTTCCTATCCTTGTTTTTAATATGAACGAAAAGGGCAATCTTCTTCGTCTTATGCAAGGACAGCCAATTGCTACTATCGTCTCTTAAGATATTTATAGTTTTATAGATGTAATTTGTTAAATATAGAAATTTAATTATTATGCCAGTACCTAATATAGTAACCGATGCTCGCGGCTTAATGCAAAAAGCTGTTGAACATGCACAAGGTCAAATCTTCAAAGTTCGTACAGGACGTGCCTCCGGCAGTTTGGTGGAGAACTTAAAAATTGAATATTACGGAGCACCTACCCCTCTGGGTCAGGTAGGAAGTATTTCTACACCTGATGCCAGAACAATTTTGATTCAGCCATGGGACCGAACAACTCTTGGTGCAATTGAGAAAGCAATCCTTGCATCAGACCTCGGTTTAAACCCTAATAATGATGGCTCTGTTATTCGTGTTCCTATTCCACCTCTTACAGAAGAACGCCGTAAAGAGTTTGTAAAAATGTGCAAGAAGTATGCTGAAGAAGGTAAGGTTGCTGTTCGTAATGTACGGAGAGATCATCTGGAGGCATTAAAAGTTGCTGAAAAGAAAGAAAGTTTCTCGGAAGATGACCGCAAACGCGGTGAGGATGAAATCCAAAAGATTACAGATAAATTCATCAAAGATATTGATGTAATTCTTGCGGCAAAAGAGAAGGAAATAATGGAAGACTAATTTCTTCCACAGTAATACTTAAAAGCGCAAACTCACTATTAAAAGAGAGTTTGCGCTTTTTCTTTTCTTATTTTTGTAAAGGTAATAGCAAGAAGTTAGAGGAAACTTGTTAAATCTTATTTTCATAAATTCATTCCTAGACAACTTAGGATATCAGTAAGTTCAAGATGTTAAGAAAGTAAGACATGTCACCCTGAGCCCGTCGAAGGGTTAAATTACTTACCAATTTGAACATATTGATTTCAAAACATAGATTGTTAATATTGAGACTGATGATAATTAGATAAACGAATCCAACTATTTTTCTTATTCTATTTTATTAATTCGGCAAGTAATTGAACCCTTCGACGAGCTCAGGGTGGCGGACTCGGATATTTGTAAACCTTGTCGAATCATATATATATTCAAATTTTGTAGTATATTCACAAATTATGCTTTCTGACACGTTAACACTAAAACCCATAGGATATACTTCCTCTCCCTACTCCGATAAATACGATGCTCCACGCCAGCCAGGTGTGGAAGGGAAACATAATGAATCGATTATAACGCTCTTGCCTCATTGTAATTTTGAGCAGGCTCTTCAGGATTTAGAAGGTTTTGAAAGAATCTGGCTGCTATTCTGGTTTCACCGTAATTCATCATGGAAGCCCAAGGTATTGCCACCACGAAGTGGAAGAACTAAACGTGGTGTGTTTGCAACGCGCTCCCCTCATCGTCCTAATCCAATCGGATTATCTGTTTGTACGTTAACTAAAATTAAAGGCTTGAAGTTGTATGTACGTGATGTGGATCTATTGGATGGTACACCAATATTTGATATAAAGCCATATCTTCCCTATTCTGATAGTTTCCCTGATTCTCGCAGCGGGTGGATTGGTGAAGCGGAATCAACGGCTCTTGAATATGACATTGTTGTATCGGAACTTGCACAAACTCAGCTCAATTGGCTGGCAAACAATTCTGAGTTGCAACTTACCGATGTTGCATTCCCAATTTTGAAACGTGACCCCCTCCCCTATTCATCACGAAGAATAACAAGTTATGAGGACGGGTATATTATTGCAGTAAAATCTTGGAGGATAGTATTTAGAATCGAAGGTAAAAAGGTTACTATAATCAGAATTGCAAGTGGATATAGCTCTGAATATGTATTTCTAAACCCGGAAGGACATGTGTTAAATGACCATTCTGCACATATCGGATTTCACAAGATTTGGGAAAGTACGAATATCTAAATCTTTTTTGTATGCAAACGGTCTGCGGCTTTGCGAAGGTGGGGGAAATCGAAGCACAAATGTTCAATTAAGCACCAAAGTTCATTAGAATTTCCAATGGTCAAATATAGCACAAAAGCCCCACTTTTGCAAAACCCCTGTTAGGTGCAGTTTTTTTCCTTTCGTCAATTCTCCGACTTTTCTTTTTTGCTCTTTATGATATAAAATGGGTAATTCTCTGTTACTTCTGTTATTTCAAAAAGACCTGACTTCCCAAATTCTTCGGCTATTGTTTCGCTGTCGTAAAAGAATATTTTTACTCCACCAAACATTTCAAATCTGTCTTTACCGATGTTTATTCCTTGTCCATAAGTTATGGCTTGCTTTGTAATTGCTGTGAAAACCATAAATCCGTTTTCTGTGAGTTGGTTGTAACAGTCTTGAATTAGTTTTACTCTTTCGTCTTTGTCCAACAAATAAATTAATCCGTAACAATAAATTCCGTCATACAAATTGTTGTCAAAAGGCATTTCTGTTACCGAACCGTGATAAATTTTCATTTCGTTTCCAAAATGTTTTTTACCTAATTCAATTGCAGTTTCAGAAATTTCAATTCCTGTTACAGTCATTGCATTGTCTTGGAAAATTTGAGCATTTCGTCCATAACCAATGCCTGGAATAAGTACAGATTTTACATTATTCTCAACAAAAAAGTCCTTTGTCAATATGGTTGATTTTGCAGGATTTAAACCCCACATTTCCTTTTTGTCTTTAAATGCTTCTTCCCAAAATTCTGTCATAACAGTTCTGTTTGAGTGCAAATTTTGTCTTCCAAAATTTCACATTTAAAACCTTGTTTTCTAATAGTTTCCATAATTTCATTTGAAATGATTTTATTGCCTTCAACTCTTAAAATAGTATGTCCACACGGAAAAGACAAGTCCGTTTCGTTAAGGTCAAAGTTTATTTTCAAGTCAGTATTATCTTTTTGAATATTGTTCAAAATTATGTCTGCTTGAAGATTGTTTTGAATATCTGATATAAAAACTTCTACCATAAAATTAAAATTGTTCTTGTACTAATTCTCCATTTGCTACTGCACCT
>CALMMI010000035.1 GCA_937868245.1 uncultured Ignavibacteria bacterium
ACCGTTTTTCTTCTATGCAACGGGTGGATTTCTGGACAAAGGTGCAGGAATACGAACATTACATTTAATAGCCCCTAATGGAGGGGAAAGTTTGGGAGCAGGAAGCGACACCTCAATTATATGGGAGGGCGTACCGCCGTCAGATTCCATAAAAATTGAATTATCTACGGATGCAGGATTCACCTGGAATGTAATCAGGTCAAATGCAGGAGGTTTAAAAATCGGATGGGAAGTTCCGAATACTCCTAGCAATCAATGTCTGCTCAGGATAAGTCAGCTACGAAGGTTTCTTCCTGCACCGACTGTTCTTTCCGGTCATTCCGATTGGTTGCTCGGAGCAGATTTAAGCCCAAATGGGTCAGAGGCTGTTACAGCAAGCGAAGACCATACTGCGATTATTTGGGATGCGAATACAGGTTCTAAAAAATTTACGCTTAAAGACCATAAGGCAATTGTCGGCTCGGCAGTATATAGTCCTGACGGTACAAAGATTTTTACGGTAAGCCGAGATCAATCGGGAATAGTATGGGATGCTTCTACCGGAACTCAAATACGCTCTTTTCTTGGAAGTCAGATTGAACTTGCTTCCGGGATTTTCAGTAAGGACGGTTTGTTTGTATTTACGGGTGATTATAAGGGTGTTGTCCGCATGTGGGATGTATCTACAGGAACGCAACTAAAAGTGTTTTATACACCTGATGATTCTACAAGGATTTCTTCACTTGATATTGACCCGAGCGGAACACGCCTTGTTACCACAACTCAATCCGGAAATGTTTCAATGTGGAATGTAACTTCAAAAAAGAAACTCTATTCATTTTCTGTGAGTGCTGTTGAGTATGCCTATACTGTACGTTTTATAAAGGGCGGAACACAGTTTGTAACAGGAGGTCCTACTTCTGCAATCCTGTGGGATGCCGCATCAGGAAGCCAGATTAAGAATTTTCGTTCGGGAAACACAAATGTAACATGTGCGGCGGTAAGTCCTGATGGGGCATTGCTTGCAACAGGAGGAAGTTACCAAGGGGATACGTTGTTTGTTTCCATAATTCTCTGGAATTTATCAAGTGGGGACTCACTCCTCACACTTCGCGGGCATCATGCACAAATTAACACCGTGCAATTCAGCCAAAACGGGCGAAGATTGATTTCGTCAAGTATAGATTACACTGCACGTGTTTGGGATTTGGGTAATATATTGGTTGTTCAGCAGGATACATCGGACGCAATGTTTTCAATCGTTTCCCCCAGACCAACAATTAGTGATATTGATTTAGGAAAAATTCCTGTTAATATTAGTAGGGATTCTGTTATTCTAAATGCAATTCAGAATTTGGGTGCTCTACCTGTAAAAATCGACAGCATTACATTTATAGGTCCAAATGGAAATGAGTTTAGTGTGGCATCCGGCAGGAGTGTAGTTCTAAGCGGTGGAAAAAGTGCCGATGTTGAATTTACCTGCAAGCCTCTTGATATCGGAGTCCGCAAGGCAACAGTCCGTTACCATACACAAGGGGTAAGCCATACTGCATCAATAAAGGCGTTTGGGTTTTATCCTCCTATTTCGGTAGCAACAGAATTAATCGATTTTGGTAAAGTTCAGCTCGGTACAAGAAGAGACTCTACTATTGCAATGTTCCTCAAAAATACAAGCGGTGCACCGATTACGGTAAATTCAATTACCAAAGGTATGCCTGACTCTGTTCAGTTTGATGTTGTTGCCGGCAGCGGGACATTTGTATTGGCTCCTAACGAAACCCGTGAAGTAACCCTACGATTCGCTCCCGTTTACACTGGTCGTACATCAGGAAGCGTGATTATAAGACATAATGGCTTAGATTCCATTACACAAGTTCGGCTGTTTGGCGAGGGTGTTGAAACGGAAATCAGTTTTCCACATGCGATTGACATTCCGGCTCTTTCGTGCAGGTTGGATACTACATTCACATTTGTAATAAAGAACATTAGTGAATCGGCTGTTACACTCCAAAAAACAGATATTTACGGTCAGAACGCTTCGGAATTTACATGGCTTGGAACTGCTCCTAACGGACCAATCCCCAAAGGTGGAGCTGCTACAGCTTCTGTACGGTATTTCAGCAAGGGGTCAGGCTCGAAATTGGCATTCCTGGTGTTAACTGCTGCAGGAGGGAGTGTTAAATCGGATACGATTGCGCTTCGGGTTCGTCAGGATTCTGTTGGGTTTGTTATGGAAGGGGAACAGAATAAAAGATTGACAGTGAATATGAAGATATACAAGCAATTTGTAAACAGTGATACTCTTATCAAAATTACAAATACGGGAACGATACCATTAGTATGGAAAGTTCCTGAAGATATTGGGAATTTCTCGTTGATAGAGGCAATCCCTCCTGAAACACCGGTTGGCGGGTCGTCGATGTTAAGAGTGCGGTTTAATGGCGGAAGTATTGGTAATTATTACGCCCCCGATATTAATGTTATCGAAACAAATTGCGGTAATTTCAGATTGCTGAATATGGTTGCAAATGTTATTCTTGTACCGAAGGTGATACTTACTGTGGGGTCGGCAAAGGCAATGCCTAATGAGGCAGTGGATATTCCTATCTACATATCAAACTTAGCTGAATTGCAAGAGGCGAAAATTCCGGGTTTTTCGGGTGTAATACGGTGTAATGGAACGCTGTTGACTACGATAGCCCCAACAGGTACGGGAATTTTAACGGGGAATGTGATGCGAGCAAAGTTTTCGGCATCTATCGGGAAGGACAGTTTGCTTACCATTATCCATTTCCGTTCAGCAATCGGGACAGATACTGTAACAGAGCTGATACCCGAGTCTGTTGTATCGGATTTCGGACTGACTATAATTTCGACAGTACCCGGACTTTTCACATTGCAGGGGATATGCCGCGAGGGGACAACTCCGCGTCTGTATAATCCTACCGGAAAAGCAACAGTTCAAATAGTGCCAAATCCGATTGACCAATCGAGCGAAATTACTCTTACAACCGGTGAGAAGGGTCGTGTAAAAGTAAGCCTTTGTTCGGTAATGGGAACAGAAGTTGCAATATTGGCAGATGGTGAATTTGATGAAGGAACGTTCAATATTCCAATACAGCGCGAGGGATTATCGGCTGGTGTGTATTTTCTGACTGTTGAATTGCCGTCGCAGACGTTTTCGAAACGGGTGATTTTGCGGTGAGTTCTTATTGAAAATTATTAAGTCTATTTTCTGTATTCATGTAAATTTGTGGTTCAATTGTGTTTCTCTATAGTAGTATTAAACTGAAAAATATCCGTTTATAAATTTTTTATTAAAACCCATCTTTGAAAATTATGAGATCCTTGTTAAAGAAATTTTTTCTTCTATTACCAGAGAGTGTAAAGCAGCGTGTCAATTCCCGTAGAGGTAATACAATTCACCAATGGGAAAAGCAGGGAAAGCCGTCTCCACCACCTCATGCTTTTAAGCAACAGACCATTATTGACCATGCCAAACAATATAATTGTTCGGTTCTAGTGGAGACAGGAACATATATGGGCGACATGGTTTTTGCCCAACTCTATAATTTTAAAAAGATATATTCAATTGAATTGAGTGACTATCTTTGGCGCTTGGCAGTTAACAGATTTAAAGAATATCAGTTTGTCAATATACTGCAAGGAGATAGCTCATCGGTTCTTCCTAATTTGGTGCCGACAATTACAGAACCTGCTGTTTTTTGGTTGGATGGGCACTATTGTGGTGGAATTACCGCCCAAGCAGATGTATTCTGTCCTATTTACGGGGAACTGGAAGCTATTTTCAAATCACCTCTTCAGCATGTAATATTGATTGATGACGCCCGGTGCTTCGACGGTACTTATGATTATCCTACATATGAAGATCTTTGTGTGTTTGTAAAGACTCATCGTCCTTCGTGTACTATTATTATTCGTAATGACACTATCCGTATTTTGCCATAATTTTTCAAAGATTACATAACGAAATGGAAGATAATTCTATTCGTCGGAAACAAAGATTCCAAAAACATGAAAATGCACTACATCATCTTGAAGATGCAATGAATTTATAGAATCCTGATATTTTTCAAAGAGCTGGAATGATTCAGTTTTTTGAAATGTGTTGTGAGCTTTCATGGAAATTACTTAAGATTATCTTGAAGAACAGGGATTTACCGACAGTAAAACCCCCCGCTCTGCAATCAAAAAATCATTTGAAATTGGTATAATTAACAATGGACATGAGTGGTTGGAGCTGCTGGAAGACAGGAATTTGACTTCCCATATTTATGATGAGGAAACCGCTGTGTTAGTAGAAAAACTTATACATGAAAAATATTATCCGTTATTGAAAGAACTGTATGATACATTCAGAAATATTGACGATAAATAATTCTTTTGGTTTGAGAGATAAGGATTTAATGCAATTACTGCTATTCTTGAGTTAGAGGATACAGAAAGGCAAGCAATTATTTTCGGTAGTCGTGCAAAAAGAAATTTTCGATTAGGGAGCGAGGTTGATATTGCTCTAAAGGGTGTTAATATTAATCATAGTGTAATTGTACGCATTAGCGAGCAACTAAACGAGGAGACCCTTATGCCGTATAAGTTTGATGTTATTCATTATGAGTCACTTACACATCTTCCTTTGATTGAGCATATTGATAAGTTTGGGAAGGTTTTTTATTCTAAAGTATTAGTGAGTTGAAGATCTATGAGAAATGAAATTGGCGAAAAAGTGAGATTTATACTTGTATTGTTTGTTTCAATACTTATTAACTATAGTTTTGCTTTTGCGCAGACTGCTGAGGAGTATGTTGAAAGAGGGATAGAAAAATATGAGCAGCAAGACTTTGCTGGGTCGATATTAGAGTTTAGTTCAGCAATAAAAAGAGATAGTAATTATAAGTGGGCTTATTATAATAGAGCCATAACTAAAGAATCACTTAAAGACTATTCAGGAGCTATTCAAGATTACAGTAAAGCAATAGAAATAGATACTAACTATGTAACAGCATACAATAACAGGGGGTATGTAAGGTATAATTTAAAAGAATATCAAGCAGCAATATCCGATTATAATAAAGCAATAGAACTTAATCCGAAATATTCATTAGCATACTTTAACTTAGGAATACTAAAAGAAAATCTTAGGGATTATGAGGGGGCAATTAAAGAATACAGTAAAGCAATTGAAATTGATACAAATGATACTTGGGCATATTACAATAGAGGATATGTAAAATATCAGCTAAAGCAATATAAGGAAGCTATTATAGATTACAACAAGGCGATAGAACTTAATCCTAAGTATTCTAAAACATACTTTAATTTAGCACATGCAAAGCAAACTTTAAAAGACTATAATGGAGCTATTGAAGGATATAATATGGTAATTGAAATTGATAGCAACGATTTTTGAGCAGATAATAATAGGGGATATGTAAAAGATCAACTAAAACAATATATAGAAGCAATTGCAGATAACAATAAAGCGATAAAACGTAGCCCTAAGAAGACTAAAAA
>CALMMI010000036.1 GCA_937868245.1 uncultured Ignavibacteria bacterium
GTCCTCTGTACCCTAATGAAGATGTTGAAACACAAAAAGCGATTCCAAACCTGTTAGATTTTCATATAGGAATGGGATATCGGTTGGGAGATACAAGTAACGGTTTACTTGGTTTTATCCCTCCAAGAAAACTTAATGCAGGACCGGGTGGTAAGGGAGTATTCGGATTTGATATGCACGCTCCATTCCATCCGCAATTTGGTGTCAGTTTCCACGTTGAAGTACCGCTTGCAGGAATTGACTCAAGTAAAAATATTGACGCGTATAGTTATGCGGTGTATCATCGTGACACAACTATTGGCAGAAATCCAATGACAATTGCTCCTTTGTTACGTACAACCGGACAAGCGACAATGTTCTACAATTGGTGGCTAGATCCTGAGAAACCAGAAAATTTCTTTCGGTTTGACTTAGGTATAAATTACGCAGAAATTTTAGAAGTAAAACGAATACAAGATCCCAAAAAATTTAATTTGTACTATCTTGTTCAAGATCCAAAACGTTTAATTCTATATCATCCTTCTGAAGTTGGAGATTGGATATATGCTAAACTTGAATACCGTAGTCAGGGTGCATATCCATTTGGTTTGAGTGTTCAATATTCAAATCAGATATTGTTAAGCCGCTGTTACTTGCCTTTACTCGGTCAATGGCTATATTTGGATGCACGATATAGTGTTCCATTCCGTAGTGCAGAGTCGGCAAGAGTGTTTGAAGAAAATATATTTATGCTTTCGCCTGTTTTGCGTTTTAACTTCTAATTTCAGAAATTTGCATTATTGCAAAATTCCATTTGGCGAAACATAGTTAATAACATAACCCCTGCTACAAGTGTTTTTATACGCGAGTAGGGGTTTTTTTTTTGAAAATCAGTCACGGTTGAATTAATACAATGCGATCTCTAATTCGAATAGTTGCTTTTACGATATTTATTGCTGTAATCACTTTAATGGTTCAGCCAATGAATGCTTCTCCCGTTTCTGAGCCTGACTCAACAAATAAAGCAAAACAAATAGCCGATGAAGCAAAGGTGAAATCAACACAGCACGATATTCAAATCAATATCCAGAATGTAGATATAACCCGTTTCCCGGAAGTTAGATTGATAGTTGGAGCTTCAAATGTGGATGGTTTCCCGTTGGATTCAATAGTTGCCCAGGAACTAACCGTGGTTGAGAATGGTAAACCTAAAAAAGTCCTTTCCGTTCAGAGAATTTCAGTAAAAGAGAGAATCCCGATAGATTTTATCTTCATCATCGATATTACGGGGACAATGCAAACGTATATCAACGGTGTTAAAAATAATATAGAGAAGTTTGTTGAATCTTTGCTTAGCAGAGGTATCGATTACAGGTTGGGGCTTGTCCTCTTCTCCGATGTAGTTGAAAGATCATATCAGCCGACCGATAATGTACAGGAATTCCTTAAGTGGATATCAACTGTAGAAGCAAGCGGAGGAATGGACGAGCCTGAAAATGCACTTGAAGCATTAGGTGAGATAGGACGAATGAAGTTCCGTCCGCCGGCAAATCGTGTGGCTGTTATAATTACCGACGCACCATACCACCAGCAAGGCGGTCGTGGTAACGGCAGAACGAACTATACCACTGAATCAATGACAGAATTCCTGAAGAAGAACGAAACTCAGATGTTTGGTATAGTTCCTCCGGTGCTTCGCCAGTATAAAACTATGGCAGACGGCACACGTGGTTCAATTTTTGATATTACCCAGCCGTTCTCTAAAATTCTTGAAATGTATTCTACGCAGTTAACGAATCTATTTGCAATTACCTATAGATCCGACCAACCTGCAATTCCCGATTCGTTGAATGTTGGGATTGTTGATAATCAAAAACGGGAACTGGTACGGAAGGTAATACCCGTAGTTGAAATTGGCAGGAAGCTGATTATCGAGAATTTATTGTTTGCGTCGAATAGTTCAACGTTGCCTGATTCGGTGTTTGAACTGGAGATTCTTCGGGAGTTTATGACTAATAAACCTGGTGTGGTTGTGCGTATTGAAGGGCATACAGACTCTAAGGGGAGTAAGGAAAAAAACAAGGTTCTCTCACTGCAACGTGCTGAAAGCGTAAAAAATTATCTGCTTAAAAAAGGTGTTAACCCAAAGCGTGTCCTTACGGAAGGGTTGGGTGATTCGCGTCCTATTGCTGATAATACCTCTGATTTTGGACGGCGACTTAACCGAAGGACCGAGGTTGTGATTATTGCGAAGTAGCTAGAATCGGTGAATTTTACATAAAGGCTACTACATATTTACAATTACTATGTGTAAATCTCCAATCAGTTAAGGCAGGGCTACACCTGCCTTTTTTTATATGCCAAATTGTTGTGCGTAAGTATGAGAATCACAGCAAACTTATGAGTGTAATACCGTAAAAAGGTATCTTTGTTGAAGGCAGGTCTAGCACCCCTGCTTTGACCCAATATCTCGAAATTGTACATTATTAGAATCAATATAAACTATAAGTAAAAGTGTTGTAAGAAACTTGTGATTAGGCTATGCTGAGCTATTCCTCGCCTTATGGAATGCAAGTCTTTCATCTACGTATAGAGCGGTACTAAAAACAAACGCTTTAGTTCATTAAGAACTAAAGCGTTTGATAGTTTACAACTATAAAAACTTCCAAGTGAATTTCTCCCTATCGTTCCTCAACTTCAAATCCCCTGTCTCTAAAATACTGCAGAAACTGGCGGTTCATCTGATTGTCAGCAGGGCGGAGATAACTTACCACTTGCACTTTACCAAGTACATCAGAGCGGAGTTTTAAATCCCTGCAAGTACCGGAAATTCTTTTGTCAACTTGTGCCATTGAGTTACCACCTAATTGTCCAGCTAAATAAAGTTTCGCAGGTAACGTATCGTTTATCATGATACCAATGAACTGCGAGAACATTAATGCTTGTTTGTCAATCATAGCAGGTTGTGCTTCCCGTAATCCCTGTGAAATAAGTTTTCCGTATTCTGCACCCGAACTGCATTGTTTATAAAGAGCCGACCCGCCAACAACCATCTTTGTAATAGTAGAATCAGAGCCGATTTCCTTGCGTATAGATTGTCCGATTGTACCTGCAGTTTCAGTATCTAGAGGAGATAGCATCAATGTATAGGTACTTACTTTTGCCGGTACTGTTCGTT
>CALMMI010000037.1 GCA_937868245.1 uncultured Ignavibacteria bacterium
AGTCCCTGGATAGATTGCAGTGCGCATCACTTCCCTTTCCAAATCGGTTTGCGTTTTTCTACGAAAGCCGCCATTCCTTCTTTTTGGTCTTCACTTGCAAAGAGCATATAGAAATTTTTGCGTTCAAATTCCAACCCTCCTTCGAGTGTTGTACTGAAAGCCTTAAGAACAGCTTCCTTTGCAAGTCGAGCTGAAATAGGAGCTTTGGATGCAACTTCGGCAGCAAGTGCGAATGCTTCATTCAAATATCCTTCTACAGGAACAACCCGGTTCACCAGTCCTGTCCGCAGGGCTTCCCCAGCACCCATCATTCTTCCTGTAAGCACCATTTCCATAGCGAGTGCCTTGCCGATTGCCCGGGTAAGCCTTTGTGTTCCACCTGCCCCCGGCATTGCACCAAGGTTAATCTCCGGCTGACCGAATTGAGCTGTTTCACTTGCTACAATCATATCGCAGTGCATTGTCAGTTCACATCCACCACCCAGTGCAAAACCTGATACAGCTGCAATAAGTGGCGTTTTACATTGGCGGATTCGTTCCCAACGAGCAAATTGATCACGTTCAAGCATTTCGATTGTACCTGCATCTGCCATTTCTTTAATGTCTGCTCCGGCAGCAAATGCTTTTGTACTTCCATGAATCACTATGCAGCGAATATCAGGATTTTTATCGTACGTTTCCACAGCTTGCACAAGTTCAACCATCAATTGAAGACTAAGCGCATTAAGAGCATCGGGTCTATACAGTTCAATTGCGCCCACAAACGGCTTAGGTTGATATGTTTTAATACACGTAAATTCCGACATAATTTCTTTCTAAAATAATCTGTAAAAGCCCTTACATTACCGAAGCAGTAAGAACCGTGAAGAAAAACAGTTCAAAAATAAAAAAAGGCGGTGAAACCACCGCCTGACTTGTTACTATTCTTTCTATCTTTATTTCACAATAGAGATTCCGCCTATAAGCGGTAAAGGAGTCATCTTACCTGTTGCGGCATTGATAATCCCCAAAACCATTAACAGAAACAACCCTAATTGTAGCGGATATGATATAAAACGGATAATCCCGATTGGGGTAATGCTAAAAACAAAACAAACCACCCAACAGCCTAACAATACCATACCTTGATTAACATGATAACGCACATAGGGCGAGTCTTTGGATGCTACAAGCGGAACAATACACAAACATACAAGATATGCAAAGATAGCCATTACCTTGTTTTGCTCAACATCCATCGGGTCGGGAATCTTAGTATCATCATTCATTTGTACACCTCACAGGAGTATATAGTATGCAATTTATTATCCCAATGTTTTTTAATATGAAAACGATAAAATAGAGTTTAGCGGGTCATCCTCGGTACATAGTATTACTAATTTTTAACCAGAGCATTTCCGTTTGCATCTTTATAACTTCCGGTTACAATTTGAATAATATCAATAAGCGTCCATACACCGCATCCGCCTAACGTTAGCAGTTGAACAATACCAATTCCTGTATGCCCTGTATAGAATCTATGAACCCCAAAATATCCCACAAATAACGCAAGTAGTAATGTTGTAAGCCAGTCTTTTCTTTCACCCGGCATTACCCCACCAACTGTTCCCGAACTGTTCGATTCTGCTCTAAAACCAACACCGCACTTCATACACACTACGGTACCGGGTGATGTTTCCGTTTTGCAATTATAACAATATTTGTTTCCGGCAAGAGGAGGTGTGCCGCAAGCAACACACATTACTGCCTTTTCTGAAACTTCGTTTCCGCAATTTCTACAATACATAGGTTAAATTTAATTAGTTTATATATTTGGCTTTTTGAAGCCCCGTTTTTTTGAGTGGTATCTAAACTCCACTTAATAGAAGATGTTGCGTTATTGTTTTTACGATTTGCTTTTATTATTAACAGCATTACAGAAAAGACTACTTAGCTGCCAGCTCACTCAATTTCATCGATTTAACTATTGATTTTGCCAAGTCGTTATTCGGCTGTGCAGTAACTTTTACTGTTAAGATGAACCGCCCGCCGAGCGCAGTTGTAATATCGCTGCTCTTGTTTTGCTTGTCATAATGCTCCCATCCTGCTACATCCTTAACACCCGCGTCAAATGAACGTTGATATCCGTTTTGGTCTTCCATTGAGAAATTTGTTCCCCAAAAAGCTGTCATCCCGGTATATAATTCACTGGAAGCATTGTAATCAATGATTGTTACTTCCACTGATTCTTCTGCTCCGTCGGCTGCAGATTTTGTATAACGGCGTGACGTAGTGGAATAGGACATTCCTGTCATATTCATAGTAGAGCCGCTTGGCTCCTGTGCTGTGTAACCCGATACTGACTCAGGAAGATATTTTTGTAATTCTTGATAAGGCATCGCAAGTGTATCTCCGCGCTTCCGGCGTTCTTCACGCTTGGCTTCGTTTGCTTGATTTGCCTTTTCCATGTTTTCGCCTGCTTTGCTTAACTCCTTTACATTTTCTGCTACCTGTCGCATCTCATCCACTTTTCCTCCGCAACTTGCTGTAAGAAGTGCAGCAGTAATAGAAAATCCGACTATCCATAATTTCATTCGATTTACTCCTTGAAAAATGATAGAATCTACAATTGAAAACAATAAATAAATATTAATCGAAACTAAGCTAATTTTTTCACTTCTCCAACATCAAAAATTGGAATTATGCAGGGAAACTGTGTTTTTCTGTAAAATAATGAAATTATGAAACCGTACGTACTTCAATACATGAATATTTTATCCTTTTATACAATCTCCAAAAGCAGTAATTTTGAATAAAATTACTGTATGTTTCAATGCAAATCATCTGAAATACAATATGAAAACTCTTCTGAATAACCCGATTCTTGTTTTAGCAGTTCGTTTGGTGCTTGGCGGTATCTTCATTTTCGCTGCATTGGATAAAATTGCCGAGCCTGATGCATTTGCAAAATCAATTAGCAATTATCACCTCATCCCTACTGCCATGCTGAATATTATGGCACTCACAATGCCGTGGATTGAGCTTCTTGCAGGAATTTTCTTAATTATCGGTGTTCGCCTTAAAGCTGCTTCGGCTATTATTTCAGGAATGCTAATCGTGTTTTTGGTTGCTATCATATCGGCTATTATACGCGGTTATAATATAGATTGCGGGTGCTTTGCCCAAACGTCACAGGGTGCAGCTGCCAAAGCCTCGAAAGTGGGATGGTTGAAAGTTATGGAAGATACCGCCATGTTGATAGGCGGATTATACATTTATTTTTTTCCGAACAAGCATTATACATTTGATTCATTTGCTCAAAGTGAAACAGGGGTTTCCGACAACACAAGCATTGCGCATTAATTTTATTTCCGAACAATATACTCTCAATGACCAAACTCCCTTTTAATGAACGGCTCGGAAAATCCCCGCTTGTTACCGACGGCTCAATCGCTATCGAACTCCAAAAACGCGGCTGTAATGAACTCCCGACAGATCTCTACAACTTAAAAAATCCCGTCGTCCTCGAAAACATTTATCGTGAATTTCTAAATGCCGGTGCCGAACTTCTCAAAACCAATACCCAACATGCAAACCGTCTGGCTCTTGAAAAATACGGACTCTCCGATAAAGTGTATGAAATAAACCGTAAAGGGGTATGGATTGCCCGTACAGTCTCTCTCCATAAAGGATATGTTGCAGGGGTGGTAGGTCCAACAGGCAGGTTCTTCAAGCCAATCGGTACACTTACCGACGATGAGGCTAAGGAAGTGTTCATAGAGCAGATTATCGCCCTACTCGACGGCGGAGCGGAAGTTCTGATGCTCAAATCGTTTGTGGATATTCACGAACTCCAAATCGCAATTGAAGCAGCTCAATTTGTATCCACTGATGTTCCAATTATTGCATTAAAAGCATTTCCTGAGGACGGCAGTGTGCTCGCCACATCTTTTCCGGCAGACATTGCGCGAACATTAGTAAGTCATAATCTGACTGCATTCGGTGCCAGCTCAACTGTAGGACCAAACAGAATGCTGGACATTATCAAATCCATTAACGGAACTGATATTCCTCTCTGTTCTCTTCCTGACATAGCCATCCCAACCCTTGTGGACGGTAGAGCAAACTATAATGCAGAGCCTGAGTATGTGGCAAGTGTTGCCCTGAAACTTGTGCAAGCCGGTGTATCTATTATAGGAGCAGACGGCGGAGCGAGTGTGGAGCATATCCGGGAAATTGCAAAAATTGTTAAAACTGCTTGTATAGGCGAAACTAAAGTCCCTTCAAAACCACCGAAGATTGTCCCCACATTTGATAATCAAGTGGATGAACGTTCTGATTTTGAGCGAAACATCGGAACTAAATTCATGACAACGGTCGAGGTGGAGATACCGCGCGGTTTGGATATGAAGTCGGTAATTTCCACTGCTCAATTCCTTAAAGATAATGGGATAGATGCTGTAAATGTTTTCGACGGGGCAAGGGCAAGGGTAAGAATCTCACCGATAGCAATTTCTCAGATGATTCAATCCCAAGTGGGAATTGAGTGTATAACCCATTTAGCATGTCGCGATAGAAACATGGTGGGGCTTCAATCCGATTTGATTGGCGGTTATGCCCTGGGCTTACGGAATATCCTTGCAATCACCGGCGACCCGACAAGTATCGGCGATTACCCGAATGCTACAAGTGTGTATGATGTTGACTCGATTGGTTTGGTACGGACTATAAACCGTATGAACAGCGGCAAAGACTTGATGGGTAATACATTAGGCAAACCCACTCAATTTTCCATCAGTTGTGCTTGCAACCCTGCTGCCGATGACTTGGATCGAGAAGTCCGCCGTCTTGAATTAAAAGCGGAAGAAGGAGCAAAAATCGTGTTCTCCCAACCGATTTTTGAGTTAAAAACACTTGAAACATTCTTAGATAGAACCCGGCATCTTGGGCTTCACTTCATGCTTGGAATCATCCCTTTACGTACCGCCCGCCATGCTGAATTTCTTCATTATGAAGTACCGGGTATGGTTGTTCCTGCCTGGGTACGCTCGCGGATGAATGCAAGTACCGAAAGTGTAGAAAAATCCATGGAAACAGGGATGACAATTGCGGTTGAGTTCCTACGTGAGGCTAAGCATTTGGTAAGCGGGGTCTATATTATGCCGCCCGCAAAGAAATATCAAATGGCAATTGAAATGCTTGGGTTGATATAAGTCATTTTACATCGCTTTCTTAGTCTTTTTTCTACCGTTCATCCATGCTAAAAACATTCAAAGCAGAGTTTTTATTACTATTCATAACTCTAATATGGAGCGGTACATTTATAATCATCAAGAATGCTCTTGTTGATGTCCCCCCTTTTTTATACTCAGGAATACGTTTTGGTTTGGCAAGTGCAATTGCTCTTATTCTGTGGTGGAAGTATGTAAAAGGTATTACAAAAACAGAATTTTGGCATGGGATACTCTTAGGTGCATTTTTCAGTATCGGATTCTTACTTCAAACTTGGGGTTTGAATTATACGACAGTTTCTAAGTCGTCCTTTATCACCGGTGCAATGGTGATTTTTGCACCTATAACATCGTGGATTATCGAAAGAAGGTCTATTTCCCTGCCTCAAAAAATCGGGGTGGCTGTTGTAATTACCGGACTATGGATATTTGCCAAGCCCGATTTTAACAATCTGAATTTAGGAGACATAGCAACCCTAATCTGCTCGATTTGCTGGGGATTTTATATTACGTTTACAGATATATTTACACGTGACTCAAAAGTAATTGGTACACTTTCAGTTCGTCTTGCAGTTGTTCAATTTGTGATGACCACCTTTGTTGCCTTGGGTGCATATTGGTGTTTTGAAGGTAATCCCGGGCGTTTTATTGCAGATGTAGCTCATGCTTTGCCTTCCATGCCCTTCATTATCGCTGTTCTTTATACAGGTATATTGGGCTCTGTTGTGGCAACCTATATACAAACCCGTTATCAACGGGAAACAACTCCGGTAAAAACGGCTCTCATTTTTTCGATAGAGCCGATTCTTGCAACCGGAATGGCAGTTGTATTTCTTCATGAGTCATTCAAATTTTCGGAATTATGCGGCGGTTCGTTGGTTATCGGCGGGGTTCTTACCGCGGAAATCGGAGATTATTTTTGGAAGAAAGAATTGAAAGTATAGCTCTCAAAACTATCACCGAATAACTACAAAGTATCAATCAATATTCTATATTTCCATTATGAATACTAAAGGAATCATACTTGCCGGAGGAAGCGGCTCACGGTTGCACCCAACCACTGCAGTTTTCAGCAAACAGCTTCAGCCTATTTACGACAAGCCGCTTATCTACTACCCGCTTGCTACACTTATGCTTGCCGGGATTCGGGAAGTATTGATTATCTCCACACCACAGGATACCCCCAATTTCGAACTACTGCTTGGCAACGGTTCTCAGTGGGGGATAAAAATAGAATATAAGGTTCAGACTGCCCCTAAAGGTATTGCAGAAGCATTTATTTACGGACGGGAATTTATCGGGGATGATCA
>CALMMI010000038.1 GCA_937868245.1 uncultured Ignavibacteria bacterium
CCTAATAGGTGGCGGTTCTACAAATACAATTGCTGCCGGAACGAACAGTACAATTGTAGGTGGTAGTGGAAACATTCACACTCTCGGCAGTCAAAACTTAATTGGCGGCGGTAGTATCAACACAATAACCGCAGGGACAAACAGTACAATTGTAGGTGGTGGTGGCAATACACATACATCCGGAACACAAAACCTTATAGGTGGCGGTACTTCAAACTCAATTGCTGCGGGAACGAATAGTACAATCGTCGGCGGTGCAGGCAATCAGCACACAACCGGCAGCCAAAACCTAATAGGTGGCGGTTCTACAAATACATTTGCCGCAGGAACAAATAGTACAATCGTTGGCGGTTCCGGCAATCAGCACACAACAGGTTCACAAAATCTTGTAGGTGGCGGTTCTTCCAATACTGTTGCAGATGGTACAAATAGTGCAATCGTCGCCGGGACCAACAATCAACATATTTCAGGAACACAAAACCTAATTGGTAGTGGTTCTTCAAATATAATTACAGCAGGAACGAATAGTTCTATTGTTGGCGGAACGGGTAATCAGCACACAGCAGGTTCACAAAACCTTATCGGTGGTGGTGCTTTAAATACTGTTGCGGCAGGTTCAAACAGCACTATTGTTGGCGGAATGAGCAATCAGCAAACTACCGGAACCCAAAATCTTATCGGTGGCGGTTCTTCAAATACAATTGCTGCAGGAACCAACAGTACAATAGTAGGTGGTTCAGGGAATCAGCAGACAGCTGGGTCACAAAACCTAATCGGCGGTGGTAGCTCAAATACATTTGCTGACGGTAGTAACAGTACGATTGTAGGGGGTTCGGGTAATCAACACACAAACGGGACCTATAATCTCATCGGTGGTGGAAGTTCAAATACAATTTCAGCAGGGTCTAACAGTACGATAGTAGGTGGTACCGGCAATCAGCAGACAGCAGGAACACAAAATCTAATCGGTGGTGGAACTTCAAATACAGTAACTGCAGGAACGAACAGTTCGATTATAGGAGGAACAGGCAATCAGCAAACAGCCGGAAGTCAAAACCTTGTTGGCGGCGGAAGTTCAAATACAATTGCAAACGGTACAAACAGTTCGATTCTCGGCGGAACGGGCAATCAGCACACAACAGGTACACAAAACTTAATTGGTGGTGGTAGTTCAAATACGGTTGCAGCAGGAACGAACAGTACAATTGTCGGCGGTACAGGTAATCAACACACAGCAGGATCACAAAACCTTGTTGGCGGTGGTAGTTCAAATACAGTTGCAGACGGTACAAACAGTTCTATAATCGGCGGTTCAGGAAACACTCATACCGCAGGAAGTCAGAACTTAATAGGCGGTGGTAGTTCAAATACAATAACCAATGGTACATATAGTACTGTGCTAGGTGGTCAAAGCAACACTCATACAGGTGGAACACACAACCTGATAGGCGGTGGACAAACCAATACTATTACAGCAGGTACACATAACGCAGTAGTAAGTGGTCAAACAAATTTAATTTCTGCCGGCAGTCAAAATGCAATCACAGGCGGAGAAGACAATACTATCAGTTCAGGAAACAAGGGAGCGATTACGGGAGGTCAAGGTAATATCATTAGCTCAGGAAATAACAACGTTATTCTTGGCGGTGAAACTAACACAATTACAGCCGGTAACCGGAATGCAATTCTTGGCGGTGAAAGTAATACAATCAGCTCAGGTAACTATAACTCAGTACTAGGCGGTAAGGACAATACTGTATCCGGAGGATATTCATACGCTATTGGAAATGGTAATACTGCCGGTGCGAACGCATTTGCAATGGGCGATGGAGCAACAGCAGTTGCAAATGAGTTTTCAGCTTTGTATTCAGCCGGATTTAAGGTAACGAGCGAAGGAACGGCAAATGACGGTTATATAGCCACCTTCATCAACCCAGCGAATGCTAATGGAATAAGTATTCAAATCGGTACACCTGAATCAGCCAATGCAAATGATTTTGTAACGTTCAAAGATCAAAGTGGTACAATGGTAGGTCGCATTGAAGGACAAACAATTCCTGAGCTTGAAACAGATCCGGATTATATTGAAACACTTGCAGAATTGGATTTTGCAATTACATCTGCTGAATTTGAAGTAGCCTTGGCATCTGCTGATGTGTTACTAAGTTCGGTTGAAGTTGTTATTGCAGGAACAGAACTTGCAGTAGCTGTGGCTGAAGAAGCACAAACAATTGTAAACGAAGCTGCGGACGTAGCGTGTGCTGCAACAACAGTGGCATTATGTTCCGAGCCTGTAGCTGCCGAAGCAGTAGAGATTATCATGCGTGCAGCAAACATTGTGTTGGCTACTGCAGAAGTTGTAGTTGCTGCCGGAACAGTGGGCGTAACAGCAGCAGGACTTACAACTGCTAATATTAATCTCGATCAATCGCATACAGTGAAAGATAATTATATTCAACGTGAACACGATCATATAGGAGTTACCTATCAGTCAGGGGCGGGGGATTACGCGGAATACCTGCCTAAGCTTGATGTAAACGAAGGATTTATTTCAGGAAGTATCGTAGCGGTTAAAAATGGAAAAATCACAAAAAATACAGACGGGGCAACTCAATTGATGGTTATTTCACGTAAACCGATTGTTCTTGGAAACGTTCCTGCAAATGGTAATGTAAAGGATTATGAAAAAGTTGCATTTATGGGACAAGTTCCAGTTATTGTTATCGGTAAAACAAATCTTGGAGATTATATCCTTCCTGACGGCAGAAACAAAGGTTTTGGTAAAGCAGTGTCTCCTGAAAAAATGAAACCTGAAGATTATAAAAAAGTAGTCGGTGTGGCTTGGTCTGCTTCGAACGGTGCACCAAGTACAGAAATAAACGTGGCTGTAGGTTTGAATGCAAATGCAGTAAGTGCTCTTGTAGAAAAGCAAAATGCTAGAATCCAAGAATTGGAAGCAAGTATCAATAAAACTAATTCCACACTTGCTAATTTAGTCCCCGGGTTCAAAGAAGCAATGGGTGAATCGTTCAGCAGCAACACTACTACAACTTCAACTCAACCCGTTTCAAGAACTTCAGTTCAGTCCCCAAGTAAAAATACTGCTAAAATGGTAACTAAACCTCAGTTCTACACTCCTGAAATGGTGGAATATGCAGTACGTATATCAAAAGAAACATTGATAAACAGAGGAATCGATATTTCTAACAATACCTTCTACAAAAAATTTGAAAACGATCCATACTTCAAAAAAAGGATAAATGACTCTATGACAGAAAAATTAAATATTAAAATCTTGAATGAAATAGCTGCAGGCACAGTAGCAAATAAATAGTTCAATCAATTTGGTTTTTCCATTAATTAATCTTTCTTTCATTACAATTTTATTACAACTATGAAAAAAATCGTTTTTATATTCTTGTTTATTGTTGCAAGCTCTGTTGCTTTTTCGCAGACTCAATCATTGCCTAAAATGAAGTTCTCTTCTGTTCTGATGAGAACAGTAACTATCGGAAGTCAAAACTCAGGTATTGTTGCACCGTATGATACACTTTCCTACAGGGTAATCGACAGCAGTCTAACAACAATCACGTTTTTAGTTCTGTATGCAGATAGTCCTTTCGAGGAAATTTGGAATAGCGGACCTTTAACAGCTGCACAGGTTAATTTTCTCAATGGAAATTACTCGTACAAAATCGGTCCTGTCCATGGTAATATAGCCCGGGCAATGAAACTTGTTATTATTGCCGATGGAGACACTACCGAACGTTCATGGCATTCGCCTGCAAGTAATGAATTTAGAGTCCCGCTTGGAACTGTTCAGGCATATATGGGTGCAGGAAGTTATTTAACATATCTCGAAACAACCGGATGGTATTTGTGTGATGGGCGAGCGATTTCAAGTTTGGATTCATTAACAGGATCTGAGAAAAATGCTCTTAAAGCACTTCTCCAAAGTGGTGGTAACCCTGATTCAGATCACTTACCGGATATGCGCGGGTATTTCTTGCGTGGAGCTGATAATGGCTCGGGTAATGATCCTGATGTGGCGGCAAGAAGCGGAAGTGGAGCAAAACTCGGTTCTGCTCAAACCGACAGGTTGCAATCTCACAGTCATACAGTAAATGCGGATGCAGCTGCCGGTGCCGGTACAAGTGTTGCTACATCAGCCGGTACAACCACAACAGTAACAACTAATGCAACAGGTGGAAATGAGACCCGCCCTAAGAATATTTATGTTAATTGGATTATCAAAGCAAAATAATCCTCACATTTTAATGTATGAATATGGAAGCCGAAGCGTTTACGTTTCGGCTTTTTTTATAGTTGTAACATAATAACACAACAGGTATCAACAGCACATTAGATTTTGAGCGAGTATCGGACTGTTACACAAATCAAAATAACAATTCTCAAGATTTTGGTATAAAAAATGCGTAATGTAAGTGAATATACCTACAAATATTTGAGACATACACCTACAAAAATTTAAAAAAAAGTTGCTTTAAATCAATTTTATTTTGTATTCTGTTTTTTTCGGTCTATTTTTGTTAGCTTTTTGATTTTGATTTATCGGATTGTTTAGCAATTACGTTTGAAACTATTGTATCTTTTATTCAATTTTCAGGATTTATAATGAAATCTCTATCCCTGTTTTGTGCCGGAGCTATGTTAGTGGCATGTCTCCATTCAGCATCTGCTCAGATGCCCCGTAATTTTACCGTTCAAGGTGTAATTACAGACAGCACTTCCAAACCGGTTGCAGATGGAATGCACACTATTGTAGTAACTCTCTACGACAAACAAGTAGGTGGAACACCACTCCATACAGAGGAATTTACACTTCCTATTTCAAAAGGATTATTTAACCTAACACTCGGCTCTGCAAAACAGCTTGCAAAATCTGTTCAGTTCGACAAGCAATATTATGTTGGAATCAGCTACGACCGGAAACCTGAAGGATCAAGAATCCCGCTAAGTTCTGTTCCTTATGCTTTAATGACAGAAAATGTACCTGATGGAAGTATCACAACAAGCAAAATAGCTGATGGAAGTATTACTATTGATAAACTATCAGTTGAATTACAAAACGAGAAGAAAAATTCAAAAGGACTTGCCAATGCAGCTACCGGTGCTTTTGCATTCATTGGGGGTGGTGATGTAAACGTTGCATCCGGCAGCTATTCTTCAGTAGTTGGCGGATTTACCAATAAAGCACAAGCAAATTATGCAATTGCAGCCGGTGGAAGCTCCAATACTGCAAATGCACTGTATGCAACTGTAAGCGGGGGATCTTCAAATATTGCAAGTGGTGGAAATGCAACCGTAGGTGGTGGAGGTTCGAACTCTGCCAGCGGTTCTAATTCTACAGTAAGTGGTGGTAATACTAACGTAGCAAATGCAACCTATGCAACTGTAAGTGGTGGTAATTTAAATACTGCAAACACTACCCAAGCTACTGTAAGCGGTGGATATAATAACAAAGCACAAGCATCTGCAGCAACTGTAGGCGGAGGTAACTCTAATACAGCATCCGGAACAAATTCAACTGTAAACGGTGGAGCAAGTAATGTTGCATCACAACCAAATTCAACAGTTGGAGGCGGTAATAATAACTCTGCGTCAGGTGCATTGTCAACAGTTGGTGGCGGTGGCTCGAACATTGCATCAGGAAGTTCTTCCACAGTTGGTGGTGGTAACACTAATATCGCAAACAGTTCCTTTACAACTGTAAGCGGTGGTACTAACAACCAAGCAACTGCACAATTTTCAACAGTAGGCGGCGGAAATCTAAATAAGGCAACTGCATCATCTGCAACTGTTTCAGGTGGTAATACAAATATGGCTAACGCTGTTAATGCAACAATTAGCGGCGGTGGTAATAATTTGGCTTCCGGGGTCAATTCGGCAATCGGCGGAGGGTCAACCAATACAGCCTCTGAAACCAATTCTTTTATTGGTGGAGGAACAGGCAATTTATCTCAAGGATTATCCGGTACAATTGGTGGTGGAGATAATAACTCAAACAGTGGTCAGTATGGAACAGTAAGTGGTGGTAAAGATAACATCCAGTCATCCACTGCAGGAACAATTGCAGGCGGTATGACTAATGCTATCAGAACAACATCTACTGCAAGTGTTATTGGTGGAGGACGTGAAAATACTGTTGGCGAAAATTCACTGTTTAGCACAATAGCCGGGGGGTATCTGAATGTTATTCCTAATTCAGACAGCTCAACAATCGGTGGCGGTTCAAAAAATACTATTCAAGATGAAACAGACGGTTCGACAATTGCAGGCGGTATTACAAATTCGGTTCTTACAAATTCATTGATTGGTTCTATCGGTGGTGGTTGGTCGAATACTATCGATAATACTGATAGTGCTACCATTGGTGGTGGTGCAACAAATACGATAACAAACGAATCTGATGCTTCAACAATTGGTGGTGGTATGAATAATACTATTACTACAACGGCTGTTGCGGGCATTATCAGTGGTGGGCGCGGCAATGGAAT
>CALMMI010000039.1 GCA_937868245.1 uncultured Ignavibacteria bacterium
ACTCATCGAACATTACAGTTTGATTCTTTTCAATTTCGACCGTGCCTCTACAATTTCGAGTGAGAACGACCAGATAATGCAACTAATCCGCTCGCGTGTACGCACCAATTCGGATGTGAAAATTGAAGGGATGACGGATTCAATCGGCAGCTCACAAGGTAACCTTCGCCTTTCAGAAGCACGTGCGAAAATGTTCCAGGATAACCTGAATGCATTCGTAAAACCACAATCACAAACTATTAACGGTCTGGGTGAAGTAAATCTATTTGATAATGCATTACCTGAAGGACGTTTCTATAACCGTAGGGTGTTTATTGAAATTGCTACTCCGCTTATGCCGGATATTGATGATGATGGGGGGACGCAATGAAGATGAAAAGAAAGAAAAGTAAAGTGTCGAAGTTGTATTGGAAAGTAAAGTCGAAACATAACATACTTGAAAATTTGCAAGTAGTAAGATACTTCGACGGGCTCAGTATGACAAGCGAGTACCTTCGTACACTCTGTAAGTCTAAAGAAAGCAACACTAGTCACACTGAGCCCGTCGAAGTGTCTGACAAGTTACCAAATAATAGAACTGCACAATCAAAAGTAATTATGTTGGAATACATAAAAAGCGGCATTGAAAGTAGTTCAAAACTCAAGTTCATAATGGCTGCAATTGTTGTATCAATTCTCAATATTCCATTACTTTTCGCTCAAACATCACTGACAATCGAGGATGCAATCAATCCGTATAAACTTTCGCCCACATTATTGAGTAACGGGCATTTTTCCATTTCAACAAATTACACAACACCAACAAAAGGAATCATCTACCGAGAAGACGGAACAAGCGGTAAGCCTGTAAATTACACATCGTTTTTCCATGTGAAAGTGGATAATATTGTTTTTCAACAGTCGTATGAATCCGATACTTCTGATTTTACAATCCCGGCAAAAAATCCGATTAAAGTAACATCAATCTTTCGTGATACGGTTGCGGGAGTTCCGCAGATAAATGCAAAATCTTTTGGCGTGTTGCCAGATGGTGATACAATTCGTTTTTTGTTTACAATGTTTCCGGTGAAAAGATCGAGCGGCGGGTTTATAAGGATGAGCGTAACCGTTCAGAATTCTACAAGTAAAAAACATAGTGTTGGTGTTCTGATGCTGGTTGACACCAAGATTGGCGACAACGACCAAGCTCCAATTGCAACAACATTCGGCTACAGTACTGTTGAAAAACAGTTTGATACCGGAATCGGACAGGGTATCCCCGATTTTTGGTTGGGTTTGGAAGGAACTCCAACAGCACCCGGACTTGTAGCGAGAGGCAACCTTCGTGACGCAGGTTTGGTAACACCCGACAGGTTGCTATTCGGTAATTGGACTGATTATACCTCGCAAGGTATCCGCGGACTTGGCTCGGTAATGTGGAAGGAACGAAGTGCCTCTACTAATCTCTACACCGACAGCGGCGTGCTACTTATTTGGGATGAAGAAGATTTTCCGGTTGGAAAAATAAAGCTAAAAGCATCCACTGAAATTGGAATTGTAGATTCACTGAGCGTAGCCGTAGGTGGTGGTGGACCTGGAGGCGGTAGCGGCGGCGGAGGAGGAATTGGTCTGGCAGGGATTGGTACGTGTCTGAATGTTGAGGTTCAGCATGAGAATCCATGCGGCGTTGCGGGGTACTCACCTTTTTTGCCGGATACATTGCAAGCATTGTATTTGGTTTCAAATCTCGACTCAATTAAAAGCGCAGATAATGTTCGTTTGGTAATTGAAAATTTACCTGCCGGGGTACTTGCCCCAACACTGACAAGTAATGTTATTCCGAATACACTTATTGCATTGGAAACAGGAGTTTCCACTCTTTCGTTTTATCCGATTCCCCGTTTATATTCAACAAGCTACCGTGTTCCGATAGCAGTTGTGAAGGATGTTACAAATACGGTAGTGCTTCGCGATACTCTTGATGTTTGCGTTGAAGGGCTGCTTGGTGAACTCATTGGAAATGATAAGATATATCCTCCGGTTTGTCCGCAAACGGATGATACGTTGGCTGTTACGTTTAAGCTAAACGGACCCCGCTGCTTGCCGACTGTAAGTGCAATACTGACCGGAAATCCGGTTGACCTTGCCCAATTCAGTATAATTCAGCCAATTCCTGCAATTGCTAAAGCTGATTCGATTATTACGATTTTGGTTCGATATGCGCCAACTGTAAATAATACAAATCCTAAGATTGGTATAGTACTTACACTGAATGACAGCGAGACTCTCACACCGGGCAACACGACAAATGTTCCTGTATTTGATACTGCATTTGTAACAGTTTCAAGTAAAGAAGCGGAATTTCTTTTTGCAAGAATTGAAATCGATACTCTACGATTCGGTAGAATATGTGTTGGCGATTCTGCAAAAGGAGATTGGGATATTCTGAACATTGGAGGGTGCAGTGTAACAGTATTGAGCGGCACTACCGCCGGTGTTCAAGGAGTAAATGCGTTTTCTGTTCTGCCAACCAATATTTTTCCAGAAACAATCGCACGAAGCGGAAGCAAAACCGTTAATCTTGCATTTGCACCTACTGTTCCGGGCAAATACATTGCTTATGCGATTGTACGCAGTCCGTCGATTCCATTTCTTGATACACTTGTGATGACTGGTGAGGCAGATGTACCTGCCATTTCATCACTTGCTCCATTGGTTGATTTTGATACCTTGTGCGTAAATCAAACGGTTATTAAATCTGTTGAGTTAAAAAATACTACTGCGTGTCCGATTGTGATTGACAGCGTCAGGTGGACGAATGCACCACAAGGTTGGGGCATACAACCGAGCGGTTCCCTTACGATTCCCCCTAACAGGAGCATCTTTGTAAACATTACGGGACTGTTTAATGCCGTCGGAAAATTCTCTACAGATGTAAGTATATTCTCACCCAACGGAATAGTGACAACCAAGGCTTCCGCTGTTGTTGTAACGCGTTTGGCAAAAGTAACTGATTCTTTAACATACGGTGATGTTCATGTAGATTCTACAAAACGGGACTCTATTGTTATCCGCTCAGTAGGTACAGCTGCGATTGTTGTCAATACAGTAACACTATCAGGATTATTTCCGAATGAATATAAAATATCGTATCCTGTTGGAGTAACACTTCCTGATACCATTAAACCTAATGATTCACTTGTTGCATATATCGACTTCAAACCTAAAGATATTGAAAACCGTAGCGCAACAGTACTTGTAACACTAAATAATGCTGCTGCCTGTGCGGTAGTGAAGCCGCTGCCGATTATTGGACGCGGAGTGCAACCGCTTGTAGATATTCGCTCTCGTACGCTTGCCCTTGGCAAAATATGTGTCGGGACAGTAATCGATACTATAATTGCAATTCGCAATCCCGGTAATGCTCCTCTGAGAATAGATTCAATTTCTTCTACAGGAGGCAGCAGTTTCAGTCTATTACAAAATCAAACCTTAATACCACCAGATAGTGTATTCAAACTTGGAGTTCATTTTGAGCCGAATACATTAGCTGATGAAAAAGCCGTATTGACTTTCTTTACCAATGGTAAATGGATTACTCCATCGGATACAACGATCACACTTTTTGCCACAGGTATAGTTTGTGGAACAATCAGTGCCGATACAGTGGATGCAGAGGTGGGTAAACCTCTGTCTCTTACACTTAGGTTTGCGCCCGATAAAAGTTCAACTAAAACTGCCCGGGAGCTAACACAGATTATGAATCAATCAACAAACAGCGCAATGAGTGTTGGTGTTTCGTACAACAGCAATCTTGTTCGTATCAGTTCATTTACTCCGAATTTTGGGATGATTGGCAAACAAATCCCAGCGGTTCTCCGGGCAACACCTTCGTCCGCCACAATTAAAACCGGCAATTCAGCCCTTGATGAAAGCAATATTATTGCTATTTTGGAGGGTGATGTACTGCTTAATAGTGCGTATGAAACACCTGTTCGTGTTCAAGTAGATACTTTTGCAAACGGTTACAGCAGGATTGTAAGTCGCGATGGTTTGGTAAGGGCGCAGTACTGCGCTTTTAGCGCGCGGCAAATCAATACATCTAAAATTGCTACATTACTCAGTGTAGTAGAATCTCCAGATTATCCGGTGGTGGTCTATACAAGCGACAATTCTCAGATTCATGTAACTCTTGTTTCAATGCTTGGTGAAACAGTAGGGCAGTTGTTTAACGGTACTATTGAATCAGGAACACACAGATTTGCTTTGCCGGATGGGATTACCAATGGTCTTTATTTTGTGGTGATGACAACTGTTAACGGGGTGCTTAGTGAGAAGTGTGTGGTGAGTAGGTAGGGGGTAAGATTACAGTATTGTTATTTACGTAAAGCTTTTGTTGAAAAGGAAGAATTTAGAGGTCAAGTCAGGTGCTACACCTGACTTTCAACAAGATACCTTTTTACGGAATTACATTCATAAGTTTGTTGTGATTATCATGCCTACGCGCTACAATTTGGCATATAATAAAGGTAGGTGTAGCACCTGCCTTGACTGATTGGAGATTTACACCGAATAATTGTATATATTTATTTGACTCTATATATCAATACCCAAAATTAAAATAACGAACACAAATAAAAAAATACATGAAGAAATTGATATTGTTTGTAGTAGTGATATTGGCAGGTACAATGGGCAGTAGTGCCCAAACAGAAAAATGGAAAGCAGTAAAATACGGCATATTCGGTGAATTCAGTATTGATCAAAATGTAGCTGATTTCAATAAACTTCAAGCAATACCAAACTGCTGTCCAAAATTTACGGGTGGCAGCGGAACGGGTGCTTCGCTCGGCGGGTTGGTTGATATTCCCTTTGCTCCTGCTTTCGGCATCATACTGCGGGGAAGCTTTACATCGTTTACTGGGAATATGCAGAGTATAGAACCAACCACGGTTATTGAAGGGAGTACATTACAAGACGGAAACTTTGAACATACGCTAAACGGGGCATTTACCAAAATTGGTATCGACCCTCTGTTCTATTACTCAATCATACCAAATCTAAAAGTGAATCTTGGAGCGCGCCTCGCTTTCAAGTTATCGAGTACCTACGACCAAAAAGAAACAATTGTCGGCGCAAAAGGCTCTTTTGTAGATACAAACGGGAATGAAGTAGGCAGGATTCGTAATAATCTTTCGGGTGATATTCCTAATGCTGCCGGATTTACCCTCTACGGTCTATTAGGGCTAAGTTACGATTTACCAATGAACTCCACAAAAACCTTCCTGATGTCACCATCGGTATTTTATTATTATGATGTCAATTCAATGGTGTCGGATGTCAGCTGGAAAATAAACAGCTTGCGTTTTGGACTTGGGATAAAATACTCTCCGGTAAGTAAAACAAAGAAATATGACGAAATACGAAAAGTTGATACGGTTTATATTCAAAAAAACACCATTGCTTCAAGTTTTTCCAAAGGTACGGAGAAATCAAAAACAGAAGTTTTGAGTGATGATGTAAGTGAAACTTCTATAACGTATTATCAGCGGACTGATACTGTTTTTACACAAAAAGTGTTTGCTCTCGACGGCTCGATAAATGTTGTCGGGGTTGATTCACTTGGCAATGAAACAAGTTCCGCAGGGTTTACGGTAGAGGAATTTACTTCCAACAGAATACAACCGCTGCTTCCGTATATCTTTTTTGATGACAATTCGGGGGCAATACCTTCAAAATATAGTTCATTATCTCTGGAGCAAGCACAAAAATTTACATTGAAGAGTCTGGCGAAGTCCGAAACCCTGGAAACATATTACCATTTGCTGAATATCATCGGGAAAAGAATGCAGGAGAATCCATCAGCTACTTTAAAAATAGTTGGCTGTAATTCGGGAATTGGTTCTGAACTTGGAAATAAAACTCTTTCAACAGATAGGGCAACTACAGTAAAAAACTACTTACAGGACGTTTGGAAAGTGGATGAATCACGGTTGATTATTGAATCAAGGGATACACCGGGCACGCCTTCCACACCACTTAACGAACCTGATAAACAGCTCAACCTACGAAATTCTTGAACCTCTTGATTTAAGTGATACATTGCGCGTGGCAAACCCTCCAGTTGCACGCTTCAAGCCAGTGGTGAATGCTGAAGCAGGTTTGAAAGAATGGGTGATAAAAGCAAATCAAAAAAATTCATCAACTTTTAATTTTGAAAAAACCGGACAAAGCACTCCTCCAAAGTTCATTGATTGGGTGATGAATGAAAACCGCCATTCGATACCGTCGCTTGATAATCAGATTGACGTATCTTTTCAAATTAGAGATATGAGCGGACAAAACAAGGAAATTTCCACATCCATACCAATCAGTTATATTTCAATTACCAAAAAAAGACAAGAGCGGATGCAGGATAAAGAAATCAGCCGTTACAACCTGATTCTATTTGAATTTAGCAAGTATGAATTAAAACCGTCGGACGCGAAAATTATTGATATAATTAAGAAAAATCTTAAACCTACTTCGCATATTTCCATTACAGGATATACAGATAGAGCAGGAGATGCCCAGCGTAATGCCAAGCTCAGCCAAAACAGGGCAAATGAAGTAAAAGATGCTCTCAATCACCCCAATACAGTAGTAGTAGGTGCTGGCGGGAAAACATTCCTGTATAATAATGATATTCCCGAAGGAAGATTCTATTGCAGAACAGTGGATATTTTGGTGGAAACTCCGGTGAAATGACAGATTGACGTAGTCATAATATTCATCTGATTATATTGTAATGAATTTATTGTTTTTGTAAGCATACGTACATTCATTAGAAGATTCATTAGTATTCTCTTAATTATGTTCCGTTCTATACTGCTCATACTTATAGCCTTAACAGTTGTTCCTGTTTACAGCTCCAAGGCAGCTCCTTCACTCCTTGATACATTGCTAACCAAATTACAAACAGTACCTTCTGATACTGCCCGTACCCGTATCCTTTTTGATATTAGTACTGAGTATTTGTTTAGGAACATGGACAGTGCCCGTTTGTATGCAAATAAGTTAAAGGAGCATGGAATTGCAATCAACGATAAAACTGCAGAGTCAAAAGCAAATCTCTTATTAGGTATAGTTTGCCTCAATACTAAAAAACTCGACAGTGCAGCATACTTTTATGAAAAAGCTCAAAAACTTGCCACAGCTGCAAACGATAATCTTATTATTGGACGCAGTATTATGGGCTTCGGCTTCATTCAACGTGAGTATAAGCAGTATGATAAAGCACTTGAATATTTCTATCAGGCAAAGCCCTTTATTCTAAAGGCTAATGTTGCGAAATGGGTAAATTCTCTCTATAATAATATAGGCGGTATGTTTTCCGGTAAGAATGATCTTGAAGGTGAACTGAAAGTACGGTATGAATTATTAAAATGGAATGAGCAGGCAAAAGACACTATGTATATGGCTTTTAGCTGCAATGGTATAGGGATGCTATATAGTTTTAAGGGGTTGTATAAAGAGTCGATTCCTTGGGAAGAAAAAGCTGCTAAATATTTTGCAGCAGCAGGAAATATGCCTTTTATGGCTAACGCCTACGGAGTGCTCGGTGAAGCAGAACTAAAGCTGGGGCATTATGATGTCGCAATTTCCAAATACATGGAAGCATACGGTATTGCTGAAAAAGCGGGAAGTAAGGAAATAATGGCAAATACTCTCACAAATATTGCTTCCATTTATGCAGAACTACAGGATTATACCACAGCAAAAGAGTATTACTCCAGAGGCAAAAAATTATACGACCAACTTCCTGA
>CALMMI010000040.1 GCA_937868245.1 uncultured Ignavibacteria bacterium
TTTTCTTGACGTAAATTTGAATACAGTTTTTCCTAAACTATCCTATTATCCCACATTTTAAGGTGCACAATGAAGAATTTTTTCTCTTTCCTACTTCTATTGATGATAGCAGGGGCTATATCAATATCAGCACAACCAACGCAATGGACATCCTACGGAATCGGTGGTGGCGATGCTCTTTATTATCCCTCGATTAATCCAAATAAAACCAACGAGGTATATGTTTCTTCAGAAACGAGCAATGTATTTTTTACAACAAATCTTGGTGATTCGTGGAGTACAGTTGATTTCCGATCATTACAAGGCGGCAGTTTCACCGGAAAAGTTCAGTTTAACAGTGTTGACCAAAATATAATGTATGGCTTAAATAACGGATATGATTTCTTTGCAATTCCAAGTAAATCAACCAATGGCGGGGTTGATTGGGAACCACTTACAGCAGATCCTACCGATGGAGAAGCATATTCACTGTATGCTGATTACAATAACTATAATAATCTTATTGTATCAGATTATTCCTCTATCTTTATGTCAACGGACGGCGGGCTAACATTTGCGTTAAAGTATGGAGGTCCAACAAGTTCTGCCTGTCATGTAGCCGGTGTTTATTTCGATGGCAATACTATTTACATTGGAACAAACCTTGGGCTATTAGTTTCCCAAAATGGGGGCAGCTCGTTTTCGATTGTAAATTATACGGGTTTAGGTACAGGTGAAGCAATGGTTTCTATGTCAGGTGGTAAATCCGGTGGTGTTACAAGATTGTTTTGTACAACAATCAATAGTATCAACATATATCCCGGAATCACAGGGGCGGATTACGCAAATTTTGTTGGGGTTTATACTTTGGATATAGGTCAGCCGAGTTGGGTTTATAGAATTAGCGGCATTTCTACCACAGATTATCCATTTTACGTAGCAACGTCGGCTTCAAATAAAGATGTAGCCTATATAGCAGGAGGGAATGAGTTCGGAACCCCTGTTGTTTATAAAACAGCAAATGGCGGTACCACTTGGCAAAAAGTATTTAATACTGCAAATAATTCAAATATGTCAACAGGGTGGGAAGGGCAAAATGGGGATTACGACTGGACACTCAGCGGATATGTAACAGGAATTGATGTATCTAAAACCGATGTAAATGCTTCAAAAGTTGCAATTACCGATTTGAATGGAGTTTATTTCTCGTCCACAGGCGGTACAGCTTGGAAACAAGGGTATGTTAATTCAACTTCCCAAAATGCAACGGGAGCATTAACTCCCGTTAAGAAAAGTTATAAAGGAGTTGGACTCGAAAATTCAAAATGTTGGAATCTTGCATGGGCAGACAGTTTGAAAATGATTGCAGGGCTTTCCGAGTTTAGCTCGGTTTCCAGTACAGATGCAGGTAAATCATGGGCTTACAATACACTTAATACATTCGGTTCAACCGTGTATTATACACTCAAGCATCCGGCTGCTCCTGTTGTATTTACAGCTACTTCAAATGTAAATGATATATACGAACCTACTGTACTATCGGACGACAAAATTGAAATATTGAATGGAAAAGTTTTAGCATCGGCAGATGCAGGTAAAAACTGGACCGTGCTTCATGATTTTCTACGCCCCGTAGTGTGGCTGGCAGCAGACCCCAATAAACCTAACAGACTGTTTGCTAGTGTAGTAAGCAGTGCATTCGGAGGAATTTATGTTTCGAATGATATTGATAAAGTAGGTGCATCTTCGTGGTCACGCTTAGCTGCACCTCCGAGAACTGAAGG
>CALMMI010000041.1 GCA_937868245.1 uncultured Ignavibacteria bacterium
TTCACTTTGAGATAATCCAGAATATGGTGTAATTTCTTTCAAATACTTTTCGAAATCAGAAAATTGGCTATCTATTTTGGAAAAAATTGCATAAAGCAATTTGCCTTCAGTTTCAATTAAATAAAAATTAATTAAACACTATAATAAATATATTTTGGAGTTGATTAACAGAGCAAGAGCCGACCCTAAAGCCGAAGGAATTAGAATTGCCAACACAACCGAACCCGGAGTTGTTCAAGGGTTTGCCGGAATTGACAAGAACCAATTTAAAGCTGCATTTGCAGGGTATCCCGTAAGACCACCTCTCGCATTTAATGCAAATATTATTACTGCAGCACGCGGTCATTCAAATTGGATGGTTCAAACAGGACAGCAAGATCATAATGAAGGAAATATCACACCATTTGATAGAATGAATTCTGCCGGTTACACAGGATGGACTTTGGCAGGTGAAAATATATTTCTACATGCTGACAATTTCTGGGAAGGACATGCTGCATTTCAAGTTGATTGGGGAGCTGAAAATCAACAGACATTGGGTCACCGTAGAAATATCATGAATTTTGACGGTGGGGTCTACCGTGAAATAGGTATTGGAATCACACCAAATGGTAGTAAAATTGCAATTACCGAAGATTTCGGCAACAAAGGAATTAATTTTATTGTTGGTGTTGTTTATAAAGATAATAACAGTAATGGATTTTATGATCCGGGCGAAGGTCTTTCGGGCGTTACAATTACCCCATCGAAGGGTACTTACTATGCTGTAACTTCTACCTCAGGAGGATATGCAATACCTGTACAAGGCGTTACGGGAAGTGTTACAGTCGAGGCATCGGGCGGTGCTTTAGGTACTACTGTTACTAAGAATATTTCTCTTCAATCCGAAAATGTAAAAGTTGACTTTACTTCCCCTCTTCCCGGACAGGTATCAATTGCTTCTCCGCAGCTCGGTGCTATATTGAAAACACAAAGTGTAACATTTACCTGGTACAAGAGCACAGGAACTGTTTCCGGGTATGCATTTGAACTTGCCGACAACGATTTGTTCTTAGAGCCTATTGTAAGTAATCAAGATGTTACAGATACTTCCATCACTATCCCTGATCTCAAAAACGGTGCTACCTATTACTGGCATGTACGCGCAAAAACAAATGCAGGATGGGGTGATTACACCGAGCCTTATGATTTCGCAATTACGATTGTACCTGCAATGGTTGATATAGTTACTCCGGATGAATCAATTATTCATTCTGATTCACTACATGTAGTTTGGAGAAAAGGCGATGCAAGTGTTACTAAATACTGGATTGAGTTAACCAACCAAGATAATTTGGAAACCATTGTAATGGATAGCAATATCACCGATACTACCTATACATTCCGTAATCTGGATTTTGAAAAAACATATTCGTGGCGGATAGCTGCAAAAAACAGCGAACTATGGGGTGAATTTACAGACGATCGTGAATTTATGGCGCTTCAATTGCCCCAGCAAGTACAACTTGCATACCCAGCCGATAACTACACAACGAAGAATCCCAAAATTACCTTCGGATGGTTCGAAAAAGACCCGCAAAATGTAGTTGGCTACTGGTTCGAAATTGGAACAGATGCCGAGATGAAGAATATTTTCTATGTCGATTCTACTACTACCGATACGTTTAAAGTGATGACTACTTTAAAACCGGGTGTTCAATACTACTGGCATGTACGCCAAAGTAATGTAGCAGGTTGGGGTCCGTTCAGTCCTACCCGTTTGGCAAAGATAACAACTACAGGAGTTGAAGATGAGTTTCTCGCATCAAAATTCCATGTTAATGCAACTCCTAACCCTACTGGAAATGGAAATGTATCAATTACATTCGATCTTCCTAAAACAGCAAACGTTTCCCTTACAATCATTAATTCGATTGGGCAAATAGTTTCAACCCTTGCCGATTCAGTGCTTGAAGAAGGAAATCATAAATTTGTTTGGGATGCACATCAGATGGAAAGCGGTATGTATTTCTACCGCTTAAAAGCAGGAAATGATGTGATGACGCTGCCGGTTGTTGTTATAAAGTAAATATTACTTTCATCGATAAACAGGACGGTTTCTATTCAATTAGAAATCGTCCTTTTATTTTTTGGTCTTATTCTATGATTTTATGGAAACATCTACTTTCACAGTTGAATTCACGGCTTTCGATGAGCGTATCAAAGCAGATATTCCAATCCCTGCTGATCCGGTTCGTTCGATAGAATTACTACCTGTACTGCAGCAGTTTACCGATTCGGTTGTCGATATTTCAATAAAAAATATCGTACAAAACGGAAAATCTGTTTCCTGCAAACAGGGTTGTGCAGCATGTTGTCGGCAATTGGTACGTGTTACAGAAAGCGAAGCATATCTTTTGTATGAACTTATTGAAACCATGCCCAAAAAGCGCAGGAATGCAATATGGGAACGATTTGATGAAGCAATTGAAATCCTGGAGGAACTTGAGTTAATCATGCCTCTGGAAGATATTAACGATATGACAAGTGAAGAAAACAGGGAATTGGATGAAAAGTACTTTAACCTTAAAATCCCCTGCCCTTTTCTGGAGAAGGAAACCTGCTCGATATACCACAACCGTCCACTTGCTTGCAGGGAGTATCTTGTTACTTCGCCTGCTGAGAATTGTAGCAATCCGTTTGATAACGTAATTGAACGTGTGCCGATAGCAGGTAGTATTGCTGTAGCTGCTGCGCAGATGGAAGAATCTGTCAATTCTACGTATGTACGGCAAGTTCCCTTGATACTTGCGCCTGTACTTGCAGAGGAATCACCTGATGAGAGTGAGGTAAGGCTTGCTAGCGATATGCTTAGTAGTGTTTTCTCTCGTTTAGATAGTAACTGATGTTACGTAACAATTAATTTATTGTGCTTTTCCCTGTCAAGGCTGATGTGGTATCGTGCTTTTGATTAGCTGTAAAATCAATTTTGGGTCAGGTCGGTTGCTACAACCGACCTTCCTTCTAAGCGTCAATAATGGAAGTCAGTTGTAGCAACTGACTTGACGGGCTCGTTTTTATGTTTATACCATTTCAATGCACGGTGGGTGCATCTGACTGGACTTTTAATACAGAATTTCTATTGCTACTCCAAATATTTTCTTTTTAGCTATACAGCACATCCCCTCTTTACCCAACTACCGATTCCAAACTTCCATCTTCACTCCATGAATCATGCAGGGCTGTTTGTGGATTGTGATTGTTAAACGGCGGCAATTCACCAAATTTATCATAGTACTTTTTAAGTTCCCTTCTTTCAAAATCTTCCGGGTTATCATTCGACAGCAGTTCAATGAAAAGCTCGTCGAAAGGATACTGAACTTGAATCGCAGGGTGTTCCTTATACTGAGTGCCAAATTCATGGGTGGAACTGATATAGCCGGGTGCAGTCGATTTTTTAAGAATGACAATTCTATTAAGAAATGACGTTGTATTTCCTATATAGAGAACACCATCATGGTCTGAACCTAATAATCTGTTTATAACTCTTGGTTGACCGTTCCTAACAGCGATAACTTTATAGACCCCACCCTTGTTATGGTATTTTTCAACAATCGTGTACCAAAAGTTATTATCA
>CALMMI010000042.1 GCA_937868245.1 uncultured Ignavibacteria bacterium
GTAATAACCACACATAACAGAACAAATCATTATAGAAAACGAATCCCCGGTTCACTCCAGTTATTAGAACCCAAAATCCAACTGTTCCCTTCTCAGGAGTATTGTCTTGGAGATTCAGTAACGGTCCGTTGGACAAATCTTTTGAAAGGACAGGATAAAGTACATATCTTTTTCCAAAGATATAGTGATACTACAAGACTTAATCGAAGAGATACACTCAAGCTCAACTTCTCGAATGTGCTCGATACCCTGACCTATACTTTTAAGGTGGATTCAACCCGCCTTGGTATTGAAGGACGGTTAATCATACAAAGCGCAAACAGCATCGACCTAAGGGATTCATCTGCGATTATTCGTTTCCCTAAGCCAAAGGTTGTTATTTCTTCGCCTGCAAAGGATAGTATCTTCTCAATCGGATATCCGATTGAGATAAAAGGTATTGCATCGTGCCTGGATTCTTTACTACTTCAATACCACACAGATTCTGTATGGGTAACATTGCAAACACTGACTACCACAGTCCCCTCGTTCCTGTTTTCTACAACTGTACCATGTCTGCCGATTTTCCGGCTGGACACAACCAAAAAAGATACTTCAATCGATATACGGGTAATAGGAATAGGCTCACGTATCAATGTTATTGATACATCGGCAGTATTCGCTCTTAAAGTTCGTCCTGCTCCTTTGGCAATCACAATTGATCCTCCGCCTACAATTGCATGTCCTTCTCGAAAAATTACGTGGGATGCCCTATCTGTTCCATCGTCACTTATTTGTGATACAGTGGGAGTGTATGTTTCCATCGATTCTGGTGTAACATTCCGTCATGTTGATAATATTCCTTTTGCTAATAATGGCTTCGATTGGGATGTACCGCTGAACTTACAGGATTCCGCAGCAATAATACGTTTGAGCTGCGATATGGGGTGTATCAGCACTGATACCTTAGTTAGAAACATAACAGTAAAATACATTTCTCTTGTTTCTCCGAATCCTTTTGATCCACCTACGGAGATTGCGCAGGTTATATATTCCGTACCACAACAGACAAATGTGACTATAAGAATATATGACCAGGCAAATCGTCTGGTTGCCGAGCCTGTTACAAATGAAAACCGCCTAACAGGAATTGCATACTGTGATCATTGGGATGGAAATACCCGCTTGGGTGTTGCTGCCAACGGAATGTATTATATAAGTATTGAAATGTCGAACGGAAGTCGTGAAGTCTATCCGATATTTGTAAAAAAGAAATAATCTACACCTGTATTTTATAATTACTTTTATAAGATTTATGAGAATATTAGTTGTTGAAGACGAGCGAAAAGTAGCCAACTTTATAAAAAACGGACTTGAAGAAGAACGTTATATAGTAGAAACGGCATCCGATGGTGAGATGGGGCTTGATATGGCTATCAATAATCATTTCGATGCTATTGTGTTGGACGTAATGTTGCCCAAAAAAGACGGCTTTTCGGTTCTAAAGGATATTCGCGCAGCAGGAAAATCAGTACCGGTACTTATGCTTACGGCACGTGGAACTACCGAAGACCGTGTAACAGGGCTTGATTTAGGAGCAGACGACTATCTTGCAAAGCCCTTCCATTTTGAGGAACTCGCTGCACGTTTGCGTTCGATTATGCGCCGTTCTTCAGCAGAGAAAACAACCAAACTCATTTGTGCAGATTTATCATTGGACACTATTGCCCATGTTGCCTTCCGTTGGGGCAAGGAAATTGAACTTACCACAAAGGAATACGCACTGCTTGAATATCTGATGCGCAATAAAAACCGTATTGTTTCCAGAAGTATGATTACCCAGCATGTATGGAAACATAATTTTGATACTGAGTCGAATATCATTGATGTGTATATCAAACGGTTACGTTCAAAAATTGAGAAGGTAGGATCGTCCAGAATATTGCAATCGATTCGTGGTGTCGGTTACCGGATGAGAGAACAAATGCCGGACGAGCCGGATATTGACATTGATGTTGAAGATGAAGAATAATAAACTAAGAAGGGCAGAAAATATTTCTGCCCTTCTTTTGTTATGTGGATACGTTCCTTGTATAAATCTGTCAATATCTTTCATACGTTGCACGGGGGCAAACCCTGTGCTACGGATAAAAAGAAAGTAAAAATATATCTATTGTAATTCATGCCATAACTTCCGTAGCATTGTAATGTCTTGTACTGAATGTACACGGATAATATCTATCTTCTCCTTCAATAGCAGTGCATGAAGTAATGCCGTTGCAGCATCCCTCTCTATAGGTGATTCAATCCCAAGCAGTTTTCCCAAAAATGATTTTCGGGATATTCCCAGAACCATAGGCACACCTAACTTTTCGAATTTACTCAAATTCCTTAGAAGTGTCCAATTGTGTTCAGGAGTTTTACCGAAACCTATTCCCACATCTGCCATCACATTCTTAGCATCAAATGAATGGGCATAGGCAATCTTTCCGTTTAGCTCATCAAATACTTCTTGAACTACATTTGTGTAATGAGGATCATTCTGCATCGTGCGGGGTGTTCCTCGAATGTGCATAAGGATTAGACCTGCATTATATTCTGCTGCAAGGGCTGCCAGGCGTTTATCATGATTAAGACCGGAGATGTCATTAATTATCCCTGCACCAACATCCAATGCTGCTTTTGCAACTTCGTACTTCACGGTATCGATAGAAATCTCTATCGAAGTATTTATCCTTCTAATACCTTCAATCACCGGTATTACTCTTTGGAGTTCCTCTTCTATAGAAATTTCATCGGCATTTTGTCGTGAACTTTCACCCCCTATATCTAGAATATCTGCACCATCATCTATAAGTTTGAATGCATGATCAATTGCATTTTTTGAATTTATAAATAATCCGCCGTCTGAAAATGAATCAGGGGTTACATTCACTATCCCCATCACTTTTGGAAAGAATTGTTGTGGCATCAGTTTTTGTCCTACTTTTTGTAAATATTCATCTTACATATCGTAAGTATTTGAAGTTAAAATAGTAAAAATGTGGAAAACTCTAAAAAAATCCTTGTTTAGTAAAACAAAAATACGGATTTTTGAACAAGATTAGGCGTTAGTCCTACGTAACTCATCGTAATATTAAAAATTGATTTTAAGTAAGCGGGCTGCAGCATTTGTTATCAGTAAAAGGTAAAACAAGGCGAACAGTGTAGCTTTTCAAAATAGTAGCATAGACAGCTTGATTTAAGGTTAAAAATTGTGAAAACTGGCTAATTCCCCCTAAAAAAGCCATATTTTTAAAAAACCTTGAAATCGCTAAAGTTATTTTGCGTGCTAAAATAATGGAAAAATAACTCTTTTTAAAGAGAAAAGAAGTCGAATTGACGAAATTTGAATTTAAAAAAAATAAAAAAGAATTGGTGTTTGCAGGTTTTGGACTGTATTTTGACGGGATTGAATTGCTTGCGATGAATTTTGCGTGCATTTTTTGTGACAGTGAATGCAGTTTTGTAGTTTTCGGGTTCAATATTGCCAAAAAAGGATTCTTTTTGCCAGCTTGGGAGTTGCATTTTTGCAAAACTAATTTATATTCAATTGAATCTTGCTTAAAAGCAGTGTGTCGTGTTTTGATTAATGTGAAAAGTTATGTTGATTGCGGTAAGTGTGGTATGCGAAGTGACGCAAAAATTTTCGGTTGGCTGAAAAAATAAATCAAAAAATAAAAATAAAATTTGCATGTAAGTAAAAAAGTTTTTAATTTTGTATCAAAAGAAAATCAAAACATAAAAAGATACGAAATTAGAAATGGCTAAAGTAAAGTTAGATGTAGCGAGTATTTCGACTCAAGAATTAACAGTGGTTGCACAGTCAATCGCAAACGGGCTTGCAAATAATGCGATATTTGATAATCCGACGCCGTCACCCAAGGCATTGCATGCAAAGGCAGTTGAAGTTGATTTGGCAAGTCAGGAAGTTGAAAACTTAAAGTTGTTATTGAAAACAAAGCAATCGGCTCTCGACGGTAAAAGGCAAGAATTGCGTGATTTGATAAAACAAGCGCGAAACTATGTAGAGCTTAAAAGCGGCGGTGATGAAACGGTTATACTAAGTGCAGGTATGCAGGTTCGTTCGGAGGCGGCAGTTGCGGGACTTCTTCCTGCTCCACAAAACTTTACAGTATTAGAAGGTGCAAACCCGGGAATGGTAGAGCTGAAATGGAAAACGGTGCATGGTTCCAGCAGCTATATAATAGAAAGAAGCATTGATCCGCCAACATCTTCAAGTTGGACTTCAGGAGCGGTAAGTACAAAAGCAAAGTTTTTAATGGGGAATTTACAGAGTGGAACAAAGTTTTGGTTTAGAGTGGCAGCAGTAAATTCAGCAGGTATAGGAGCTTGGAGCTCCCCAATTTTGAAGATTATCCCTTAAGATAGTAGTATCTAATGATACATCATAAAAAGATTATTAAATTTATATATCCCTTTTATTTTGAAAGAATTATATGAAATACGCATCAATACTCGACCTCGTAAGTATCGAAGAATTGTCAACACTCGAAATGGATTCAATCCTCGGCGGCACAACAGACCCAATCGTAGTTGATCCCGGACCAACCACAGGCATAATCACAGCAGTATGGTTCGATACAGGCATCCGTCCTTGATAGTAGATTTAATATAAATTATCCAAAACAGTAACAATTATCCAAATTAAAACTATGAATAACACCCTAACACTCGACCTTATCAGCATCGATGAACTTTCAACTCTCGAAATGGATTCAATCCTCGGCGGTACAACAGTCCCGATCGTAGTTGATCCCGGACCAACCACAGGCATAATCACAGCAGTATGGTTCGATACAGGCATCCGTCCTTGATAGTAGATTTAATATAAATTATCCAAAACAGTAACAATTATCCAAATTAAAACTATGAATAACACCCTAACACTCGACCTTATCAGCATCGACGAACTATCAACACTCGAAATGGATTCAATCCTCGGTGGTGCAACAAACCCGATCGTAGTAGCAAATGAACATGCAACAGGCATAATCACAGCAGTATGGTTTGATACAGGCATCCGCCCATAATCTTTACATTATACAATAAGCTAAATATTTAACAAGTATCTAAAATTTGATTATGAATAACACACTAACACTTGACCTTATTAACATCGATGAACTTTCAACACTCGAAATGGATTCAATCCTCGGCGGCACAACAGACCCAATCGTAGTTGATCCCGGACCAACCACAGGCATAATCACAGCAGTATGGTTTGATACCGGAATCCGTCCATAAGTCCAACTGTTATAAAGTATTGTAAAAATCTTAAAAATTAAATTAAAAAAACATTATGAATAATACCCTAACACTCGACCTTATCAACATCGACGAACTTTCTACACTTGAAATGGATTCAATTCTCGGTGGTGCAACAAACCCGATTGTAGTGGCAGATGAACATGCAACAGGCATAATCACAGCAGTATGGTTTGATACAGGTATCCGTCCATAATATAATCATAATGTTCTTAAAAGTTAAATCTAAACAAATACTATGAATAACACCCTAACACTCGACCTTATCGACATTGAAGAACTTTCTACACTTGAAATGGATTCAATCTTTGGTGGTGCGGCAAATCCAATCATTATGGCTGATGAACATGCTACAAGTATCATTACAGCAGTATGGTTTGACACAGGTATTCGTCCATAATAAGAAACCTACGGAACAGTAGGCATCTTTTAAGTACTATTAGTAAAGAACTTATGAATAACACCCAAACACTCGACCTTATCAATATCGATGAACTTTCAACTTTTGAAATGGATTCAATTCTTGGTGGTAATACCAATCCTATCGTGGTGGCAAACGAGCACGCAACTGGTATTATTACGGCAGTATGGTTTGATACAGGTATTCGTCCTTAAGAATAATATGGCAGTCAGTTAAGCATAGAAAACGACGGAATTTCATAAGAAAAATAGCTCCTCACAGACAAACTTCTTCCAATTCAAATACTGTTAAATTTGAATATCCAATTTGAACCTTTACCAAGTTCACTTTATAGATAACCCAACAATCCTTTCTTCAATCGACTTCTAAGTACTTTCCCTAGTACACATCCTCACAATTTAAACAAACACAAGCAGTCGCTCGATTATTGAGGACAGCAATAAGCCGTAGAACCTTAAATTATTAGATTACCGGAAACTCGAATATAAAATTAGACCCTTTGCCAAGTTCACTTTCGCACCAAATTTGTCCACCCATCCCCTGAATCAACTTCTGAGCATTTGCAAGTCCTAAACCTGAAGAATGTTCTCCTCCTGTCGGCTTTGCACTTAACCTTTGGAAACGCTTAAATAGTAAAGATTGCTCTTCAACACTTATACCCGGTCCTTGGTCCTGAACTTCAAAACGAACGGTTGAAGGGAAATTGCGTAAGCGAACTGTAATAGTAGTTGATGGAATGGAATACTTTACAGCATTAGAAAGTAAATTATCCATCACTTGGAGAACTCTGTCGCTATCAACAAGTATGATAGAAGGCTTTTCGTCAAATTCAACTTTCAAAGCAATATTTTTGCGTTCACTGGAAGATGAATAGGATTCGATAAGAGGCGGAACTAATTCATTAAGATTGATTTTCTCAATGTTGTAGTTAATTTTACCTGATTCAATAGTATTGGCATCAAGCAATCCATGAATAAGATTCATCATCTGATGAGCAACTGTTTCAATACGCTCTCCGATTTTGAAAATCTCATCCGCAGATAGTTTATCATAGTACCGTCTGATACTTTCGCCGGACATTACCATTCCTGTTACGAAATTTTTGAGGTCATGCGCAACGATTCCCAAAAGTTCATTCTTTTCTTTGTTTAGCTCAACCAAACGAAGATTTACAAATTCCATCTCGTGATTAATCTTAATGGTTTCAATTTGTTGTGATTCGATTTGTTGATATGCAGCTGCAAGAGAATGACGCTTTTCTTCAAGTTCATCGAATGCCTGGGTAAGCTCAATATTCCTGAGTCGAAATATTTCCTTTTCCTTCATAGCTTTTTCGATTGCTAGCCTTGTTTCCATCACGGCTATGAGCTTTGGTTTTTCAGAGCCAAGAATTTTATCGCGGAGTTTTGCCCACTCTGCATAATGGCGGAGAGCTTCACGATAGTTATTCATTGCCTCGTAGGTTTTGGAATAACTGAAATGAACTTCTACCAAGGTATCATCGATTCCAATTTTTTGAGCCAGTTCGTAGGCTTTGTTTAAATACTCGATTGCTTTTGCGAAATTATGGAGTGAAGTATAGCAATCTCCGATGTTTTTCAAAATCTCAACTTGTACTTTTTGTTCACCAATTTGCAAACATGCTTTAAGAGCAGTTGCATGATATGACAGAGCAGTTGAAAAGTCGTTGATTTTTTGGTAAGAAACACCCATCAGAGTCAGTGATTCGATAAAGCCCTGCTTATCGTCCAACTCTTTGATAATAACAATTGCTTGCGACTGATATTCTAAGGCGGTATGGTAGTCTTTCTTTTGCTCGTGTACAATACCGATATTACGCAAAGCCTTGCTTATACCAAATTTGTTGTTCAATTGGCGCGAAACTTCGATAGACTGCTCTAAATATTTAAGAGCGGTATCGAAGTGCCCGAGGCGAATGAACAAACCACCGATATTATTAGCTGTTATAGCAGTTCCCAGAGTGTCTTTCATCTCTTCTTGGGTTGCTAATGCTTTCAGCGAATGACTAAGGGCTTCGTCGTATTGACCGACAGTAAGATAAATGATACTGATATTGCCGAGTGAAGAGGCAATCATCCGTTTGTTTGTTTGCTGCTCATAAATAATAAGTGCATTACTTTGGGCTTCGAGTGCAGAGTCGTACTGACCTAAATAGAAGTAAATAATGCCAAGCATGGTGTAGCTGGCAGCCTGCCCGTCGATATCATCAATATCAATAAACAACTGTAGCGCATGTTGAATATGAGCGAGCGCCTCGGTGAATCGAGAAAGAACAAGATACCCGGCTCCGCTGTTTCTGAAACTGTACGCTTCCCCTGCACTGTATAGGGCTTTTTGTGCAATATCGCGTGCTTGTGTTGAAAGGTCTAAAGCAAACAACGGCTGTTTATCATAATATTCTTCAGCGGCATGATTAAGAATATCAACCTTCTCACGATCGTTCGTGGCGGTTTCAAGTTCTTTTGAAATCTGCTGCTCTAGTATAGATATTTCAACAGTTGTGCTCATTCTTTAGCCAAAATACAATGAATATTACTTTCACTTTACGTAAAAAGTACAAAGAACTTTAAGGAAAATAAATTAATTTTACAACAGGTATGAAGCATTTTGTATGCAACATAGTATTTATTTGCTTATCGGCAAAAGATTGTTTTTCTTTACAGAGAAAGAATACATATTAACTATAAGCATACTATTCATAGGGGTTACCAACATTTTTTGTGTGGATTGTTCTAGTGTAAAACAATAGATTTCAAACAGTTTTAGAGGTTTGCCTTGTAGGAGAAAAGAGATGGTTTCTGTGGTCAAACACGAAAAGTACGGATTATTCGTTTTTAGCTTACGTCAAATTTTGGTAATTTTGTAGTAAAAAAATTTTACACATCAGGAGTATTTATATCATGCCTCAGCCATTGCACATAACAGACAGCAGTTTTCAAGCAGATGTATTAGATTCAACCAAGCCGGTTTTAGTAGATTTTTGGGCTACGTGGTGTGGTCCATGTAGAATGATTGCACCAATTATTGAAGATCTTGCAGGTGAATATGAAGGTAAAGCAACCATCGGAAAAGTTGATGTTGATAATAATCCTCATATCGCTATGCAATATGGAGTACGTTCAATACCGACGCTCTTGATTTTCAAAGGTGGAAAATTAGTGGACACCATTATTGGAGCAGTTTACGAACCCTACATGGTAGAGCATTTAGAAGCTCAACTTAACTAAAACCTACTAAACCTGAAATATTATGGCTCGTCCTTCCCTCCTCACTCAAGAATTTATCGAGCATTATCTAAAGCTCAATCCGATGTGGCGACAGCCGGAGGACAATCGTAAATCAATTGTCAGGGAAATCGGGGCTGCAAATTTTGTGGCAGCAGTCGGAATCATTAATTCGATTGCTTTGCTTGCCGAAAAACTAGATCATCATCCGGATATTTTACTCTATGGGTGGAATAAACTAAGGATAACTCTGTCAACACATGATGTTGGCGGATTGACAGAGCTTGACTTTACTCTCGCAGCTCAAATCGACGGTTTGAATTTCTAATGCTTAATCATAAAAGCTAGCCTATAGCTTGATTTTTGCATTGAGATGTGCTGTTTCATGTTTTTTCAATAATACGAAATTTGCCCATGTCCCCAATAATTGCCGAAATTAATGCCCGCGAAATCTTAGATTCTCGCGGTAATCCAACTCTCGAAGCAGACGTAATTCTAGAAGACGGTTCAATGGGGCGCGCAGCTGTTCCTTCCGGTGCTAGCACCGGGGAGCATGAAGCAGTAGAGCTTCGTGATGGAGATACCTCGCGGTACGGAGGGAAGGGAACTCTTAATGCAGTATCCAACGTGAATGAAGTTATTGCAGATGCAATCATCGGTCTGAATGCACACGAGCAAACGCAAATTGATGATTTGCTTATAGAGCTGGACGGAACCGAAAACAAATCTAAATTAGGTGCAAATGCTATGCTCGCCGTTTCTATGGCAGTAGCAAAAGCATCAGCCGCTTGGCTCGGAATGCCCCTGTACCGTTACCTCGGAGGAATTAACGCCCACCTGCTCCCTACCCCGATGATGAACATCCTCAACGGAGGTCGCCATGCCGATAATAATGTTGATATTCAGGAGTTTATGATTATCCCCGTTAGTGCAGACACTTTCGCCGATGCACTTCGTATGGGCACTGATGTTTTTCATTCACTGAAAGCAGTGTTGAAATCTAAGGGGAAAATTACTTCTGTAGGAGATGAAGGTGGATTTGCTCCGTCACTTGATTCCAATGAAGAAGCATTCGATGTTATCCTTGAAGCAATTGAAAAAGCCGGTTATACCCCCGGCGAAGATATTATGCTTGCAATTGACGTAGCGGCAAGCGAAATGGTAAAAGACGGCGGTTATGTATTCTATAAATCTTCACAGAAAAAATTATCTGCCGAAGAAATGGTTGAATGGTACGTTGGCTTGTGTGAAAAATATCCTATTATTTCGATAGAAGACGGAATGGGCGAAAATGATTGGGACGGTTGGAAATTACTTACAGATGCACTTGGCGACCATATTCAACTTGTTGGAGATGATATTTTCGTTACAAATCCTGAATTTTTACAGCGCGGAATTGAAGAAGGAATTGCCAATGCAATTCTTATTAAAGTAAATCAAATAGGAACCCTTACCGAAACTCTTCAAACAATTCGCCTTGCCCAGCGATACGGTTACAAAACAATTATTTCCCATCGCTCCGGCGAAACCGAAGATACTACTATTGCCGACATTGCTGTTGCTACAAATGCCGGACAAATCAAAACAGGTGCACCAAGCCGCACTGATCGTGTGGCAAAGTACAACCAACTCCTTCGCATCGAAGAAATGCTCGGTAGCGCAGGAATCTATGGTGGATTAGAACCGTTGAGCTAGTTAACACACAGCTCAAGATTCCCTTTGTGTTCAGTATATAGTTTCTTTTTATAGATACTATTTAATCTCAAAATATTTCCCCCAATTATTTTTTTAAAGAGATTTCCATGATAGTTTTTGGTACCGACGGTTGGCGTGGCGTTATTGCTCGTGATTTTACGTTTGATAATTTACAACTTGTGGCACTTGCTACAGCAAATTATGTAAAACGAATCGAAGACAAAAACCCTGCAGTAGTGATTGGTTACGATACAAGATTTATGTCGAAGGAATTTGCCGAAGAAACTTCTAAAATTCTTGCCTCAAAAGGGATTGTCGTTCATCTAACAGAGGATTTTGCCTCTACACCCCAAGTTTCTTTCCATACCAAACAAAAAGGTGCAACACTTGGTATAGTTATTACTGCAAGTCATAACCCTCCTATATATAATGGTTTTAAGGTAAAAGGTGGCTTTGGCGGACCTGCTTATCCTGAGCAAATTGCTGAAATTGAAAAAGAATTGGAGAAAATAGTAGCGAAACCGCCTAAAGTTGTTCTCAAGTCGATGGATGCCTATATTTCTACCCGTGCAATCAGACCTTTCGATGCCAAGGAATCCTATCTGCGCTACATCAAAAAGAAAATTGACCTGGAAGCAATTACAGAATCAGGCTTAAGTATCGTTTACGACCCTATGTACGGGGCAGGAATCAATACAATGAAACGCCTTCTCCCGAATGTGCACGAAATCCATGGTGATTTCAATCCGTCTTTCGGTGAAATAGGACATCCTGAGCCAATCCCACCCAATCTGCTGCCTTTAATGGATTTAATGAAGTTGGGCGAGCATTCGGTAGCAATTGCTACCGACGGCGATGCAGACCGTCTTGGAGCAGTTGATCATCTCGGCGGATTTGTTGACTCGCATAGAATATTTATGCTTTTGCTTAAATATCTTTACGAAGATAAACGCAAACGCGGTGCTATTGTAAAAACAGTTTCCCTTACATCGATGGTGGATAAATATTGTGAGAAAATGGGGCTGAAATTACATGAAACACCTGTTGGGTTCAAATATGTAGCGAAGTTGATGAACGAGCAGAAAATTCTTATCGGCGGTGAAGAATCGGGCGGAATGGGAACAATTATTCATATTCCTGAGCGTGACGGTATATTCAACGGTTTGCTTCTGCTCGAAATGAT
>CALMMI010000043.1 GCA_937868245.1 uncultured Ignavibacteria bacterium
AATAGACATGATGGAATATCTGTTTCAATGAGATGAACCGCTTTGGACGAACGAAAAGTAAATATCGTTTTGAGTTGGTATTGTAGATCTGATGAAATTACCTGGTAAGGACAAAATCCTTTTCTTGTTTTGGCGTATGCTCTGTTTCTTCTGCTTTGCATACATCACCGCAACAGCGAGCTATTTTTTCTCGTAGAATGATTTTTTCTTCGGGTGATAGCTGCTCTGCATGACGGGGAACTTTGCAGAAAGTGTCTTCAAGAGGTACTTCGGAGGGCGGGGTAAAATGGTTCTCATTTTTCTGGGGAAACAGCCAGTTTTCCTGAATTTCAGTTTCATCCCAGGCAAATGCTACGGCTGAATACGCAACGTAACCAATTGCAACAATACCAAACGATTCCAGAAAAGTTATTTCGGAAAACGATGAATTTGGATGAAGCAAATGATTCCATCCATACCACACAATGGCGGAAATTAAAATAAGAAGCCCGCCAATCGGTAGTAAATACATGATTGCTCGGGCTGCTATTGTTTGAATGCGATTAAGCATAGTCGGAAAAGGATTAGTTCACATAGAGCGAATTATATAATTCCTTGAGATGCTTGCGCAGGTGCAAAACTGCATAGCGTTTTCGGGCTAGAAGCGTGTTAATGTTCACGCCCGTCTCTTCGGACATCTCTCTAAACGAAATACCTTCAAATTCATTTTTAACAAAAACTTCGCGTTGTTCGGCAGGAATTTCTGCTAATCCTTCTAACACGGCTTCCCATATAGTCTTACTTATAAGTTCAGTCTCGGGATTATGTGTTAAATCTCCAATAAAATTTTCATAAGAGTCCATTCCGTCGTCAATCTGACTTTGTGTTTGCATGTCAGAAAAGCTTTCGGCGCGTTTTTTACGGTATGAATCGATAATTCTGTTACGGACTGATGTGAAAACCCATGAAGCCAGATTTTCGATCGGTTTTTGAACAGTAGCCGATGCAGCTAGAACATTTGCGAATACATCTTGAAGTATGTCTTCCGCTTCTTCCTGGCTGCGTACTCTTTGGCGTATAAATCCTAGAAATTTTTTGCGATCTGTACGAAAGAGATTTTCGATTTGCAATGCGAGTTCCATAGTATAGGTCTCCTTAATAAAGGGTACTTGTAAATAACTGCTAATTTGGGTGGTCTGCTGTCCCATAGTGCTGAGCTGTTGCATAATTTTTCCTGTTAAAAGAATAGATACAAATGAATTATTCAACTTGCCATGATTGACAAACACCAATAAATATTGGTCTCGTATAAAAACGGTAAAATAACTTGTATCAAATAATCATGCAGAACGCAGAAATATGAAATTTGGGTAAAAACTACCACTAAAGACACACATAGTAAGCGATTGGTTACATATACCTCCTGATTAATTAATCATTTTATTGCATTTCTGACAGTAAAATTACGAAATTTGTCGCAATTTGGATGTCATCTTGTCATTTTTTAGCAATATTTAACTTCTACTACCATACAATGGTATTTTTGTGCCAAACTTTTGAAGGTTTGAATTTGAATAAAGTTTAAACAGTTTAACTTTTTTTTCAATATTGCTCTATAGTTAATCGAATAATGAAAAGGAAAAGGATGTTACAGTTCGATAAAAAGGTCTATCCTATTTGTCGAGTGCGAACTTTTTGGTAATTTGCCTTCATTCTAAACATTACTTCAATTTTTTTCTAATACAATCTTTGTTTACTATGTCCGATTCAAATTCAACTCTCAATTTCTCCCTTTCAGAAGAACTAAATGCTATTCGAGATCTTGCACGCACTTTTGCCGATAATGAAATCCGCCCGGTTGCTTTGCATTTTGATGAAACTCAAGAGTTTCCACATGAAATATTCGACAAACTGGGTGAACTTGGTTTACTTGGTATTTTGATTCCTACAGAATATGGCGGCTCAGGTTTAGGGTATCAGGAATATGCCGTGATTGTAGAGGAAATTGCGCGAGCCTGCCCTTCTATTGCTCTTGGTGTGGCAGCACACAATGGGTTATGCACTAATCATATCTTCAGATTTGGTAGCGAGGAAATCCGTCAAAAATACATACCAACCCTTGCTGCCGGAAAAACATTAGGTGCATGGGGGCTAACCGAACCAAGTGCAGGATCTGATGCAGGAGGAACACGTACCACTGCTGTATTAGATGGTGATGAATATATTCTTAACGGCTCTAAGAACTTTATTACACACGGAAATGTTGGAAATATCGCCCTGATTATGGCTGTAACAGATAAAGCGAAAGGCAAACGGGGAATTTCTGCCTTTGCAATTGACAAGTCAATGCCAGGCTTCTTTGGCTCTAAAAAGGAAAACAAATTAGGTATGCGGTGCAGCGATACTGCTTCACTAACACTTGATAATGTGCGAGTACCTAAAAGTCATTTAATTGGTAAGGAAGGCGAAGGATTCCTTCAAGCTCTGCAAATTTTGGATGGCGGACGTATCTCGATTGCAGCTTTAAGCGTCGGAACGGCACAAGCAGCTTTAGATGCAAGTTTGAAATATGCAAGTGAACGGATACAATTCGGTAAACAATTGCTTGATTTCCAAGGGATTCAATTCAAATTAGCAAAGATGTCGATGGATATTGAAGCTGCCCGACTTCTTACTTACAAAGCAGCATGGATGAAGGATAGAGGCGAAAACATTACTGTTGCAGCAGCTCAAGCAAAACTATTTGCCAGTGAAATAGCAGTAAGGGCATGTGAAGAAGCTGTTCAAATTCATGGAGGTTATGGATACATTAAAGAATATCCGGTAGAAAAACTATATAGAGATGTTAAATTACTGACAATTGGTGAAGGAACAAGCGAAGTTCAGAAAATGGTAATTGCCAGAAACCTAATAAACAATTGAATATTCTTTGAATGATTGCCCCGTAATGACACGTTTCTATCTAGCTGTTATAAGGTCAACAAAAGCATGGTTCAATCCCAAATCACCGATTTTCATACCGGTGCTTTCGATGATAATGTGCATTCTGATTGCAGTGGCAGGAATTCCCCTTGGTTCTGTACAAAATTCACTAGCTGTAGAAACAAACGGCTTCATAGCTGCGATTGATGTTGTTAATGCAATTCTGCTTATTACTGCGATTAACAGAAGTATCCGGCGGGCTGATTTCAATTTCAATTACGGTTACGGTAAATATGAAAGCTTGGCAATTTTGGCAAGCGCTATGCTTCTTACAATTGTTTCAGGGTATATTTTAGTAAAATCTTTTCAATCACTGGATAATCCAACCTATGTAAGCAACTATTGGCTTTTGGGAGGCTTTTCGTTTATTTCTCTTGTGATGATGGTATCTATGCACCATCAACAGGAAATCAATGCAGGAAAGTTTAACCTACCAATGCTGCATTATGATGCTGATCTTTGGAAAGCTGATATTTTTACTGAAATCGGGGTTATGACGAATATCATAATCGGAGGTGCTTTACATTATTACGGGGAACAAACGTTTGCAAAATTTATTGATTCGTTTACTGCAATCGGATTGTTGGTAATTGCACTACGTCCGTGTTTTAAGCATGGGAAAGAAGCATTCAATCAACTGTTGGATAGAACGCTTTCTGAAGATATTCAAATGGAACTTCTTGGAGTGATTGCCGAGAACATAGATGAGTTTTGCGAGTTTAAAAGTATCCATACCCGTCAGTCTGGCAAGGACTTATTTATCGAAATGGATTTGGTAATGCCTTTCGATTATACTTTGGAGGAAAACTATAAAGTTGAAAACAAAATACGAGAATCTGTATCCGTTAAATACCCTACATCTATATTCCGCCTTTACGCCACACCCTGCCCACGCGATTGTATTAAAGGCGACCAGTGTTTTTGCCCGGTGAAATCTAAGTAGAAACTTCTTTATAAATTTGTTTGAATGTATTATTCCGTAAAAGGAATACTTGTTGAAGCCTGATGTAGCACATGCTCTGAACCAAATTGATATTTATTACTTACCACAAAACACTTCCATTTACTCTTCATACTTCAGCTTTAGTGATGTTCATAGGAATTTCTACAACAAATACTGCACCTTTTCCGGCTCCTTCGCTTTCACACCAAACACGCCCACCCATCATTTCTACTAATTTCTTTACAATCGAAAGTCCAAGCCCAGTAGAATGCTCCCCACCTGTTGGTTTTGCTGTTAGTCGTTGAAATTTGCCAAACATTTTTTTCTGATCTTCTTCAGATACCCCTTGCCCTTCGTCCTTGATCTCTATACGTACTATATCTTTTCCTTGATTCGAGGATTGGATACCGTTGATATAGACATTTTTACCATGAGGTGAATACTTCACGGCGTTAGAGATAAGATTGTCCATTATTTCATGCCATATCTCTTTATCAGTAATAATTTGAATATCTGAAGCAGGTAGATTAATATGAATCTGAATATTTTTAGCATTTGCACGCTCCCTGTAACTCTCAACTTCGGCAGCTAATGTTTCGGTAAGTGAGAATTGACTATTGTGCAGGCGTACTGCGCCAGATTCAATAGCGTGGGTATCAAGCAAATTGGTGATAATCGCTTTCATTCTTTGTGCTGTAGTGTAAATACTGCTAATATTATTCTTAATATCTTTCTCGGAAAGATTCTTCCAATAGAGACCGGTTATCTCGGTAGTAAGCATGATTGCTGTTAGAGGATTTTTAAGGTCATGAGCTGCAATACCCATAAATTCGTTTTTCTCAGCGTTTAGTTCTGCAAGGTATTTGTTGCGCTCTTGAAGCTCCTGATTAACGTTCTCAAT
>CALMMI010000044.1 GCA_937868245.1 uncultured Ignavibacteria bacterium
GAAAGTGAGGCACGGGTGCAAGAATGCCGCGCATGGGCTTTATTGACACAAGTTGATAACGGTTTGCCAGTTGCCGTATCTAATTTCTACCTAAGCAGGTTTACCAATACATCTCAAAATAAAATCCCCGTTACTATGTATATGGAAGACGGCGAAACTATGCCGGAAAACTGTGGGGATATTGCGACAATACCAGTTATTGACGGATTCGCAGGGAGCGAAAAAGCGGTTATGATTGAAATGCAAGCGGATTGGAAAAAGGGAACAATTGATATTGATTTTATTTCGAGGGGTACGTAATGCCTGTTATCAGAACCCCTGCTAAGTCAGTAGATGAGCAAGCCACTACATACAATCGGAATGGTGGCAATAGCGGCGCGGCTTTCCAAAGTGCGGTTATCGGTGCAATCCAAGATAACCCATCGGCAATACCAACACCCGTAGAAAGCCTGCAAATTACCGAAATAGCAGAACTTGCACAACAGCAAGACGATGATTTGTTTTGTAGGTTGATTAACAATAATGTGAATTTGAGATATACGAATAATTCAGGTACAATCGGAAATATTGCAGGGATTTTACAAGCCGTAGCAACGTCTATGTTGATATTTGAACACAAGGATTTTAACGGCGGCGGCATGGAGCAAGAACAAAACCAAATGTATTTTATGAGTAATAAGTGTGGTGTGTACCGTGTAAGTTTTGGAATGCTATTCGACATTACAGGAGGCGCGGACACTTTGAATTTTCAAGTACATTTAATACGAAAAGACAGACACGGCGGTTCTACTTCAAATCCTTATTCGTGCATTCTTTGGCAGGGCGTGGGTGCTGTTAATAAGTTCTGGGCTAATGGTTGTGATTTAATCGAATTAGGGGAAGGTGACAGTGTAGGAATAGCTTTACGGGACGGCGCAATTGCAGGGATAAGCGGCGGTAATTATTTACTTTCAGCATGGATTGCAATTAACTATACGGGAAATCAGCATTAACAATTTTAAGATAGGAACAAAGTATGTGTTGTGATAAAAGACAAATTTACTCTACTTCACTGGTGGCGAAAACCGAGTACACGGATTGGACTGTAGGCGCAAATCCGATTGACGCAACTGCAATGGTAAGCGGGGACTGGATACACGATAACGCTATTCAAGTATCATGCGCCACTCTCGAAACGGCTGGACATGGTGAAATATACGGAATTGAGCTTATGGACGCAACTGCGCAAAAGAAAGATTTGCGTGTTTGGATACTAAACGGCAATCCGTCAGGAAGTGCGGTTACTAAAAATAATGCGCGCTCGTGGACAACCGCAGATAGTTTATTGGTGGCGGGGTATATAAGTATCGTAACCGCAGATTATACCGATATGCAACCAACGTCACCAACGGATTCTTTAGCAATTAAGAATTTAGATAACAGTTTAGGATTAGGCTCTCAAATTATAGACTTCAATACAGTTGCATCGTCAAGTACTATCTACGTGGCGGTGGAAACACGGGCAAATGTTACATGGGCAAATACATCAGCTATTCGATTTAGATTGAAAATGCGCAGGAAGTAATGTCCCTCACTCCCGACAAAACCCGTTATCTGAAAAGAGGCGGGTTTTTTAGTTATATGCGCAGAAAACGCTCCAAGTGCAAATAAGGAAATCTATATGTGCAGTTGGTTACGATTTGAAACGTACTGCAAAAAATCTTTGTTTATGCAGAAAAAGGAAATTCAAGCTAAGTTGTTTATTTTCATACAGTTCCTGCTTTACTCTAAAAATATTTTCCCCACTATTAAAAAAAGTTCTTGCATGGTAAATTACTTTTCCGTAAGTTTACATAAAATTAAGTAAGGGAATGTGAAACTAATAGGGAATGGAGTAGAAAATGGCACACACAATATTGCACGATTCAATACCAACTGAGGGTAGAAATCTTACTGATGCTGAGTTTTTAGAATTGCAAAAAGTAAGTGATTGTAAAAACGGAAAGTATTATGTAACGCAACGTGACGGCTCAACTAAGCGTGGATTAGTATGGAATCACGATAAGTATAAATCTATGCAAGTTCCCTATTACGTAGAAAACTAACCAACAATCAATTTTATAACTTTTTAGGAGTGGGGAAATGGAAACATTCGAGATAATATATAAGGGTAAAGTAGTTCAATGGGGTAAGTTTCGCAGTTGGCGTTCGGCTGCTGAATTGTACTTTTGCAAATTTACAAAAACCAAAAGAAAGAAAACCGACTATTTTGTAAGGTGTTTGAATTTAAGCGAAGAGCGCACTTATTCACTCATAAAAAGAGACGTTAAAACTCAAATTGAAACAGAAATAGACCAAGTTACTATTAACCTTCTCAATCCAACTTTACAGGGAGAATAAGAGAGATGAACGGAATTGAAACAAAAGATTTGGTAAATTATAAAGAGCAAAATTATAGTGTTTATCCAAGTTTGTATATAGGTAATGACGAATTGGAATTAAGGTTAATGTTGCGCGGTGGTTTTGAAGTTTGGCATAATAAAGTTTGCGTAATTAGTACTGATATTCCAAGACTTGCAGTTAAGCAATTCAACAAATTAGCAAAAGGGCAAATACTATGAATGACCGTATCCCCCTAACCGAACACGTCAAGACTTTGGCGAATAGAGAGGAAATTGCCAAAAGAGGTTCTACCATGACTAAGCAAACCGCTAAAGAGTTCGTATTGGAGAGGTATCCGAAATTTATAAGCAGTAAACGAATGAAATGTGTAGGTATAAACCCGGATAGGTTCGCTGTAAAAGACTATATTATCACTTGTTCATTAGACGAATGGGGAGTTTTTGCGGTCGGCAATACTTTCAAACAAGCATGGCAAAACGCGAAAACCAAAATAGAAGAAATGGAGAAAGAAAAATGAACGGTAAAGAATTTGTACGGTGTAAATATCCGTTTTCGCAACTCTACATTGATAGAAAAAGTGAGTACGTAATTGTTGATATTTCTGATAACCAGTGGGTAATAGGTACGGGCAAAACACCCGAATTAGCGTGGCAAGATGCAACTAAAACTATCCAAGAAATGGAGCGTGTGAAGTGATGGCAAAATATAGAAATGGTAGTAATGTAGAAAAGCCGAGTGACGTAACATCATTAACAGTCGTATCAAGTACTACATTTATACCAATAAGATTAGGTGGTTCGGATTTTCGTGGAGTTATAATTGACGATATGAATAATTACGCCGCGACTGGTCAGCAAATGAGCCGTGAAGAATACGAAAAAGCAACTACTTTCAAAGTATCAATTAACGACGGCGAACTAACAGAATACGGCAAAGAATGGATTGATAATTTATTGTCAGTAGAGCCAAAATACACAATGATAATTACAAAATCAATCTCTAAGCCTAAAACTAAAAAGCTACGATTGCCGCGAAAGTTGAAGAAATACATCAAACTGATAAACATTAGGCACGAAGGGGTATTTTTAGAATGGAGTATCGGAAGAATAGCATGGAGCATACTAAACGAACCATTCTATAAAAAGCATTATCGAAATAAGAAACAGTACCGAACAACTAAATACAAAAAACTATGACAACCACAGAACAAGCAACAAGCATGATGCGCATGAAAGACGAATTAATAAGTAAGCTAAAAAACGAATTAGACATAAATCGTAACTTACTTGCAAGAATGATAAGGCACGATGTGCAACGTGTGGCAAAAGGCGAATACAGACCCAAAGATTCTATACAGTTTATATTTGAGCCTGAAGAAAATTCTAATATAATGTTTATCAAAATGGTGGACTTTGAAGAAATCAAACCAATGCAATCCGACTATCAAAGAATTTTAGAACTAATGGATATTTTAGAGTTATGAGCAATCAAAAATTAAACGAAATCCGATTTATCTCGGACAAGAAAACAGACCCTATTAATTTTACATCGACTAAAGAAATGAAGCCCGTTTGGTTTGTATCCGACAACCCCGTCAAAGTCAAGAAGCAACATTTCGGGCTATTTGGGCAGCCGTTGGTTGTTGATTTGGATAAGGAGGGTGTGCTATGAGTGAGAAAAGATACGACACAATGGACAGTAGAAAGTTCTATCAATCCGACATGATGCCAATTAGTGAATTGAGCAAATTGGTACAAACGAAAATTTCCAATGGGGCTTCGCATATACAGTTTTTTGATACCGACGGCGGGATACAATTATACTTTTATACCGAACGTGACGAAACAGAAACGGAAGAATTTGAACGTACAGATCAAGCGCAAATAAGAGAGGCGAAAAGAAAAGAAGAGAGAAAAGCAATGTATGAAAAGTTAAAAAAGGAGTTTGAAAATGAGACCCCAACTATCCAAGAAAGTGAGCCGTAAGTGAGTGAAGAAGAGCAATTTTTAATAGACATGGAAATTTGGTGGTGGTACATTAACAACGTATTTGAAAGGAGCGAGGGATGAAAGATATAATTGCGTTTGGTTGCGCCTGCCTTATGGCGTTTTGGGTAGTAGAGAAAATTATTCAGGATTTTACAATTCTCTACAATAACTATTTTTACTTTTGGTGTTAACCAACTATTTACAATTTAATTTGAGGTGAGAGATGGTATATTTAATAATTTCAATTTACTTGTTAGGATTTGTTGTTGCATATTTAATAGGACGATGGTACACAATGAAAGTTGGAAAAGAAAAGTGGACTCGAAAAGAAAGAAGCCGTGCAATGAAAATAGGTCTATTCTCTTGGCTCGCTTTTGTTGTAGTGATTTATGTCTATTTCTTTGACAATGACGATGACGAAGAGGTGGTGAAATGGTGAAAACCCTACTAATTATTATCCTGCTAATTTTATCACATATCGAATGGTGAGGAAAACAGCATGAACGACAATCCTAAAAAATGGCAATTAACTGATTTTAGATTGGAATTTAAAAAAGGTTACGACTATAACAAAACCATTGACAGATACGAAGGCATGGTTAAGTTTGAAAATAAAGAATCAGAACAATTTACATTAAAAATCACACCCGAATTGTCGGTACTTTTTATAAAGCTGATAACGAATGAACTCGCTATATCGGTTAACGAGCTTAGTTCGGTTGTTTTGAAATCTTTGCAAGATGTTACGGGGAATCAGTGTGAAAATACGATTACGGAGGGGATATGAGGTATTTTATAGTATTTTTTAGGAAATTACACGAAGATAACAGTGAGGCGTTTGGTAACATCTCACTTATACAGAAAACTTATCCGTGCTGTTTTGATATAATGAACCAATTAGGTGAAGATAAATCAGTAAAAGCTGCGGCAATAACAGGTATAAACGAAGTCAGAAAAGACGATTTAGTTATTTGGATAGCACCCCGAAAACTCTAATAAACAAAGGAACCAACATGAATCAATCCGGCAAATCAATAAAAGAAATAGCAAAACAATTCAACAAACGTCCTGAATCTATTTACCCTCTCATACAAGGTGAGGGCGTGATTAAGTGGGACAAGAAAACCAAGAAAATCCACAGGGTAAAAAAGCAGTTCCATAAACCGCTATTAATCGAAAATGAGGATTACTTTTATACCGTTGGAGATGGTTACAGAATCACAGAATCAGGTGAAAGTAAAATAGCTGCAAAATATTCGCCCGTGCAAGTTGTTGAAAATTAAGTAGTTAAAAAATACTTTTGAAATAATAAAAATAGTTCTTGCATACTTACTTAATTTTCCGTAAGTTTGTATTAGAAATTAACAACGAAGTAAAAACAAACCGAAAGAATACTATGCAAACGAACTTAACTCCGCTAACTGAAATGCTCGCAGAAATGTATCAAGCATCTGCACTACGCGGTTTGAATGTAGTCAACAATAGAACTGGTGAAAACTTAACAATAAGCATGATTGACTATACAAAACCAAATACATTGATTTGCTGTTCAGATACTAAATCAGATGTTAGAATGCAAGTTTGGAATTTATCGATTGTGAAATAACTAATTAACAACGGGAATAAATAACTAATAGGAGTAGGGAAATGACAAATAAAGAGCAAGTAAAGGCGAAATATCCAAATGCTGAATTATCGACTTTTCTCAACGGTACGTTATGTTATGTTAAGGTTTTTATAAACGGCTTTTGGGTAACTCTCGGTGAGGGTAGCACCCCACGTAAAGCATGGCAAGCTGCACTTTGGGACATTACAAAAGATAGAGGTGCAAGATGATAAACTTCACAAGCATAATAGCAAACATAACAGGAGAAATAAGATGAGAAA
>CALMMI010000045.1 GCA_937868245.1 uncultured Ignavibacteria bacterium
AGTTGGGGCGCACCTTGAACATTGGGGTATCGAAGCAAGTAAGATTCATGAATTCGATTGGTGGGATACACTTGCAATTACACCTGATATTCAATTGACAGCCACACCTGCCCGGCATTTTTCGGGTAGGCGGCTGACTAACCGCAACCAAACATTATGGTCATCGTTTGTTCTTTCTACTCCGAATCATCGTATATTTATCGGTGGAGATTCAGGATATGGTGAGCATTTTAAGAAAATTGGCGAGAAGTTCGGACCCTTTGACCTAGTGATTATGGAAACAGGACAATATAATGTGCAATGGGCAAATATTCATTCAATGCCCGAAGAAGCAGTGCAAGCCAGCGTTGACTTACAGGCAAAAGTAATGCTACCTGTACATTGGGGGAAGTTCACTCTTGCTCTCCACCCCTGGACTGAACCGATTGAGCGTGTACTTACTAAAGCAAAGGAACTTGGAGTAACTGTTACGACTCCGCTTATTGGGGAACTGCTTGTTTTGGATGGAGTGTATCCTACTTCCCGTTGGTGGGTTTAATAGATTCCAATAGTGTTACAAGTAATTTACGAGATTAATGCAAAATATAGATAATCATAACGAGGTTCGATAAAAGCAAAAAGTAACATAGTACTGATACTTATCTTCAATTTTTCATTAAATTCATGTCTTTCTAAATATTAGCTGATACATCAAACAATGCCCCGCAAACCCAAACCAAGAGAACGAACAAACGAAACACTTCTGCTGATGGCGTATGGCGCAGAAGAAATGGAAACGGTAATAATTATCGATATTCTGAGGCGTGCAGGAGTCTCTGTACGGGTAGCAGGAGAAAACGAGATTGTTACTTGTTCGCGCGGTGTGAAAATTATTCCTGATGTCTTATTCGATGATGTACTCGAAGATGAGTATTTCGATGCCATTATCATCCCTGGTGGTTCGGAAGCAGTAGAGTCGCTTGCAGCGCATCCGCATATCGAAAAGCTCCTCCATATTCAGCAGAAACGTAATGGGATAATTGCTGCAATTTGCGCTGCACCCACGTTAATAGCTCATTTTGGACTGGCAAAGCACAGTACTGCACTTACAAGCCACCCAAGTGTAGAAAGACTTCTAACTAAATTTGTATATCTACAGGATTCAGTGGTTATTGATCGCAATATTATTACTTCACGTGGGGCGGGAACTGCAATTGAATTTGCTCTGACATTAGTGGAAATATTAGCCGACAGTGAAACGAAAGATAGAATTGCAACAGATATTGTTTATACTAGTCCTAAAAATGCTGAGGTGGCAGTAGAAAACAGTAACGAAGAGACTGACGAAAACCTACCTGTCTAACGTACACATTTTTACTTCCGACGGCTCACTCCAGTTGCCGTATTGATTTCTGATTCTAAGGCGGTAATAATATTGGTCGTTATCGCGGGCTGAAAGATCAATGAACCGGGAAACGGATGTATCAAGCAAAGGACTCACCTGTACAAACCGTTTGTTATCACGGCTGCGCTCTACAGCCAGTTCAAATTGAGTTTGGGGTTTACCGCCCCAACTCCATGTAACTGTAATCCCACCCGAACTGATTGTCAATGAATCAATATGCGGCGCAACAGGATGACGTGTATCATAGCTGCGTCCTGCAATACGGGCTGATGGTGTTGAATAGTTCATTGCACTGTCCATCGAAACCACTTCGTAAAAATACAGAATTCCGGGCGAGGCACTCGAATCGTGGAAGAAGGCGCTGGTTGGCGGCAATAATTCACGATTAAGAGTTACAGGTGTGAAGAGAGTATCATCAGTACGGTTAATCCAATAGCCCATAAGGTCTTTGTCGTAATTTGCCTGCCACTCGAGTGTAATCAGGCGGTCTCCGTTTTTAATGGAACTGATTGCCGGAGCAGGAGGTGCGATAATATCCGGTATTTTACCAAGAGTAGCTTCTGTCCAATTACTTCTATTTCCGTGTAAATCCACTGATCGTAGCCGATACCAAAAAGCTGTTTTTCCTGAAGATGCCGGAACTGAATCTGCAAAAGATGAATCAATAACTACTCCTGTTATCAACGAATATTCGCCTTTTGCCTTTAAACTGCGTCCTATTTCATACCCCTCAATATCAATTGCCCGGCTGTGTGACCACGAAAGCATAATTCGCCCTTTTTCTCCTTGAGCTACAAAAAACTGTGGGGCATCGGGCGGCATATTATCCGGTACAGGTACAGAATGCTCGAACGAACGTTCGCTCTCATTACCTGCACTGTCGATTGAGGTAAGCGAGTAGGCAACAGTTGGTGATGGAATAGCTCTCGGACGGTCTGTATATTGTTTAACTTTTTCAGGGATTTGCTTGTCGGTCAGTCGAACAGGTGGTACTCGGGGCAACCCACGATATACATGGAAACCTCGAACCCGTTTATCTGCTGATGCAACCCACGAAACAAGTACGCTATCGGTAGCTGCAAGAGCCGTTATTACACTTGGAGGCATCAGCGGGGCAGTTGCATTGGGTACAAGCTGCACAGGTTTACTACGCTCGCTTTCACGTCCAAAAACAGTGTATCCGGTAATACAATACTCATACTGTTTACCGTTAATAAGATTATCATCTTCAAATAAATACGATGCAGGATAACCTTCGTCAAAAAATAAAGCAAGGATCGGACGGTTCACTGCTCGAAATGCACCATTTACTTCATCACGTCTATATACTTTCCAGCCGGCAATCCCCTTCGAGGAACTTCCTTCAATTTTCCATGATAACCGTGCCCCGCTATTCGTCGGTTTAGCGGTAAGTTGCTCGGGAGAAGTAAATGTTTGAGGAGCGGACGGTAGAAAATTTTCAACCGTGGCAATCGACTCGTTACCTATTGCAATTGAATAATCATAGTTATTAGCAATTTTGGCTGATGTATCTTCATACTGCAATCCTAAAGAAGGGAAAAAGATATTTGGTTTGGAAAATAGCAATAAACGAAGAGTAAGTGCAAGGGAAACTTTTTCGGAAGTAGAACTACCCGGGTTATTAAGAATACTTAGGAGCCTGGAAAGAGTGTCGCGTTCTGAAATATTTGACATTGATTCAATCGAAGGCTTAATGGTGGCTATCGGTTGGAATTGCACAAGAGAGCCATGTTTTTTACGGAGAACGGTAAATCCTTCTTTTGGCAATGGATTATCGTTGGGGAATGTCCAACGCAACAGTACGTTTCCATCAGTAGATTCAATCCACAGACGGGGCTTTAGAAGCGTTTGGGAAAATGTCGCCGAAACGCTTGCAAAAAATATCAATGCCAAAAAGGATAGGCGCATTGTTAATTGCTAAACATTTAGGGACATGCCATACTGCCGAAGGCAGCACAGTTGTTAGTTATATCTACTTCGAAAAACTGATTTGATGTTGGAATGATTGAAACACTTGCTCCGGTAGTCTCCACAGAATTAAGGTCGGTTAGAGCCGTCAATTCATACGAGGAATTGAAAGTAAGTGCTGATGAAAGCTCAAATGTCTTTTTTATAGTATTTAGAGTATCTCCTGAACCGGAACGTTTTTTTATTATAAATGTCACATCGAATTTTGTACCTTGGGCTACAATGCTCCTTGCCAAATTACGAATGAAGCAAGCTCGGTTTTTATCAAAATACACTTCGATATTCATTGGAATTGATGCAGAGTTCTGACCAACTTTTTTTGAAATATCTTCGCAGGTCTGAACTGCTGAACTGCCTTTTTCTTTATGCCATTCACTACCCAAACAGCTTGCATGTACAAATCCTTCGGGTGATTTTTCTTCCGCTTTATCTGCAAATCCATCAAGATTTATTGAATTTTGAGAATCACCTACACGAACTGAAATTTCGCGTACTCTAAAACTATGTTCTATTGCAACCGATGCTTTTGTATGGGCTTGAACCGAAAGAGCCGATTTTTCTCCCAGTGTAGAAAAATTATCTAACCATACTTTTGCGGTATTTGTTTGGTCTGTAGCACCCCAAAAATTCATTGTTGCTGAGGTTGAGCCGAGAGCATAGGAAAATTTAGTGCAGAAGGGAGCAAGCATCTCAACTGACCCGTATGAATTGGAAGCAATTGATTGAACTGCAAATTTCCCGTTTGTACGAACAGTGGAGGAGATGTTTTTTGTGAATTCAATTGTTTGAGGAGTAATGCGAAGTGTTGCATTGTCGAGTTCGGGTACTATAGACCCTGAAATTTCGTTGCCTTTTTCACTGTTTCCGCTTTCGGCAGGAATATCTAGTATTGTCCAGCGTTTAGAAAGTCCGCCAAGTAGAATTTGAGATTCGGAAGAGGTAAAATCGGCATGAATTTCAGAATTTTCGAAGGTAGTGCCTAAGAATGAGGTATGTCCAGAACCCGATAAAGAAATAGTTTTTTGTTCACCTGCAGCTGTAGAGATTTGTCCTGTAACTTTACCACGGGATAAACCGAGAGCAGGCAAAACAGCAAAGTCGCCACTTAACGACATAATTGAACCGAATGAACCGTTTGTGCTTTCTAAACGTGCGGAAGCGGCATATCGGTAAAGATGATGATTGCTCGAAGTAAACAAAAGTCCTGCATTCAATTGAAGCGGAGAGTTGTCCTTCGGTTGTATTGTCGGGATGGAGATTGCGCCGTAGTTCAAATCGATATTAACCGCGCTAGAATCAAATCCTGCAAGGCGAACATTCCACCCGATTCCAATTACACCTCCTAAAAGATGACATTCGGGAACTAAGCGAATGCCTTCGGCGCGTAAATCTCCGCCCTGAGCATACCAATAGAGAGAAGAGGATTTTTCTGATGAGGAATTACTCGCGCTTTGTGAAATTCCTGCAAGGGCAAAATCCATAGGCAATTGAAAATCCGACAAGGCATGGATTGTTGCCGATAATTTACCTGTAATCCCTTGAATGTTTTGCGCTGAAGAAACTGTTCCCCAGCGAATATTTCCATTAAAAGAAACGGTGTTCCCTACTTTTAATGAAACAGGAGTTTCTTCGCTTGTTATTTCTAAAGGGCTTCCCTCAATTATACGTAAGTGTTTAACTTCCAATCCGCTGAGTCCGCTTATTTCAGGAAGCATAGTTGTTCCGCTGAAACCGCACCACCATTTCCCGTTTTCAAATCCAAAACCTGCTTCTTTAGCAAGAAACGGAACTGAAGTGATAGAAAGAGTAGGGAGCAGTTGCAATGAAACAAAAGTAGTGTTGTCAAGGAGTTTACCCTGAGAAATATAGAACTTTACAGGAAACAGTGCAGACCCAACCGGATTCTCTACAGGAGTGGAAAGTGCAACTTGCGCCCATTCCAATGAGCCTTCACCTGATGAAGTTTCGGTAATCGACCCGTTTTGTAAACGCACTAAGGCTGTTTGTCCAAAAGGAAGATCCAATGCTTTATTGTTCGTAATAGTTGTATGCCATTTCCAGTTTGCATCTGCATTCAGAGATACTTTAAGAGAGTCGAGACCAGTCCATTCTTTAGGATGTGAAGCAGGGAACACGAGTGTACCCTCGGCAGAAAGCTGTTGCACCGCGCTTTGGCACAGGTCGAGTGAAAGGGAATCCAAAAGGATTGAAAAACCGCCGTACTTGAGTGTTTTGCTCTTACCGTCATGTCCCTTTACGCTGAGTTTCAACTCATTTGAAATCGGCTCCAATAGTAAATTTTGGGATTCAAAGGAAAACTCTCCGCTTGGCATCAGGAGTGTTACTGTTGCACTTGGAATAATCATCCCGCGCCACAATGGATTTGACCAACTCGGACTGTATAGGCACGATGATGATGGAGTAATAGCCGGATAATTTGCCTCTGATGATAAATCAAGCAATAACGTTTCCGTGGATAGGGTAAGGGGCAGGGAGCCGATACGTACATCACGCATTTTCACGGGAAGTGAAATTAGTAAATTGTCGCTGCTTATACGGTCAATTGGCAAACGGAAACGCCCTGAAACTGTTTGGCTGTTCGATTGCAAACAAGGAATTTTAGCTTCTCCTGCAAGGAATGCTTTAAGTGAAGGTTCGGTAAATTGCAAAGCAATCCCGATAGAAAGCGTATCGTACTGTATATCGAGGCATGAACCGAACCCGACATCACCTCCGCTTTGGCGCAAGGAAATTGGCAATGCCGATTGCTTTACTGCATTTGGGGCAAATTCAATCCCGGTAAATGGAACGCGGGATGTTCCGTTACCAATCAATGCTGCCGACCAGTTAATATCAACCCATCCATTAACTTTTGCATTCTCAAGTGTCCACTCAAGAGCAGTTCCCGTCCATTTTACTGCAGCGAAAGTAAATGTTTTAGGTGTTACAAGTTCCGATGTTATGCTGCCAACATTTGTAGCTACAAATTCATTTTGTTTACGGTCAACACTAATTCCGGAGAATCGAACAGGAATAGAATCGTTGAAAATGGCTACATAAATCTTACCTGTCCCGCTTAATGAACATTCCCCAACACAGAGTTGCGGGGAATCAAGAGTAAGCCAAAACTCACCTACATGGATTCTTTTGATACTGTTTGCTCTCGAGCTCCCACCGTTTGAATTGGTTGAATCAGTGCTGTTTACTTTACCGACACTTGGTGTCCCGTGTCCGGTTCCATTTCCTGCAAACGAGGTATCTGTGGAGGAATCATCATTGTTATTACCCTGCTTCTTGGTAAAGCTAAATGTGAATATCTCACTTTTCCCGTCGTTCCGTGTAGCGGGTTGGTTACGTTCATCAATAGCCTGCACTTGCCATGCAAAGCCAACAGCCAGTGGGTAATACGAGAAAGGCAAACCGTCCTGTCCGTATCGTAGTGAAGTTGCATTAGTAATTTTTTCGTACATCACAGGATTGTAATCAATGGCAAAGCGTTGGCTTTGTCCTTTGAAAACCGGGGTTACACGGAGTTTATAACGAACAATTGTACCTGCGGTTTGTACACCTGTCCAAACGAATATAGGCATCTGATCCACTTTAAGAACCGATTTGTCTTCAGGCAAAATCAGTGATGGAGGGTCTCCAATAACAACATTGAATAAACGACAAATCCCTTCAGTAGAGCCGGTAGAGCCAAGTTCATTGCCTTCACCGTCGAACAGCCTTACACAAAATTCGTAACTCCCTTCGGGAATACTGTTGGTGGCTGAAACTACTTTTTGGAGATTGGGGTCAACCTTTGTTGCGTTTTCAGAGATAATATCCCCGCCGAAACGCGGAGTTACCGAAAAACCTGCTGGAATTGTAAAACGGGGGATAAACGGACTGTCGTCCAACGACTGAGCAATAATATGACTTGTGCCAAACTCTTTGATTACATAAGAAATACGGGCGTTCCGGAATTCCTTGCTGCCTGCTGGGTTAGTGATAACCACCTGAAATAATGAACGGTCGCGCTGCCATTCGGATATTTTGGCGGGCATTGGTGAGCGTGTTACAACGGTAATTCCTACTTGTGCTTGGGCATAGGAAAAACTGAGTAATAGAGCTATAAAAAGAATAAAAAAACGATTCATCAAATTTTCAAAGGAATTGAGTAAGCTTTATTAGTAGCAAAGTACAAAATTTTGTGGTAATTACCGCATAATTGCACTATTACTTTTATCTAAACTCGGTCATGCTTCAAAAAGTTCCTTCGTTTTTCAAAATGTTGAAAAAATAATATTCAAATAGTGTGCCTGATATTCTTCAACACCGTATTTATAAACTGACATACGGTTGTCAGGAAATTTTATATCTTTGCAGTATAATTCAATATTTTACAGTATGTACACT
>CALMMI010000046.1 GCA_937868245.1 uncultured Ignavibacteria bacterium
GAGAGCAAGTGCCTGGGCACGAGTCAGGAAGGAGTATTCTGCATTGATGTGTTCCCAACGTGTTTGCACCATTCCCACTTGCGAGGATCTGAAATGTGGAATTGTCTTCTGAAGAAAATCCTCATTTGGAACAAAATCCGCATCAAAGATGGCTACGAATTCACCGCTTGCACTTTCCAGTCCGCTTTTGAGCGCGCCGGCTTTATACCCGCTGCGATCAATGCGATGGATGTGCTTGATATCGAATCCTTCTTCCACAAATTCCTTCACAAGCCGTCTGGATATTTCTACCGTTTCATCGGTAGAATCATCCAAAAGCTGAATTTCGAGCTTGTCCTTTGGATAATCCAAAGCACAAACCGCACGAACGAGCCGTTCAACAACGTAGAGTTCGTTGTAAACGGGAAGTTGAACAGTAACAAGAGGAAATTCACCCAGATGCGGGTCGGAAGAATGAGAAATGTGCGAGGTTTTATGGTAATAATAAATCATTACCAAACCATGCAGCCCGAAGGCAAAAAGAATACTGAGAGAGAGGAAATAAATCAGAAGTATAGAACTTTCCATACGTTAAACGTTAGCCCCTCGGGAAAATAATAAATAGTAAAATCGTACAACTTTTATTTTTCGTTTTTTACCAACCTGAAACCACAGCAGTAAGAAGATCGTTACTCATTAACTTCAATGCACTTTCAACTGCAGCATCTCTTCCTGACTGCCCTTCCGACACCGCGTAAATCTGATTTGTCGAGAAGTTTTTCTTCCAAATGCTTTTCTTTTTTACTGAATCGAAGTATTCGGCTTCAACAGTAACTACTGCTTTTCGTTCACGTTCAAGTTCACCTGCACCTACTGCGACCGTTGCATCTGAAATTGATATAATTGTCGTTGTAAGCTGTGCATCACCTTTTCGCTCTGCAAATTCAAAAGAATTATCGTTTCTGAACTTTTCAATTAGCTGCTGAGTGAGAATTTCCCTATACCGTGGATTACCGAGTCCGCTATTATCCGTTACCTGAAGAATTGTAATCGTTTTCAAATGCGGTGGTATCGTTCCCCCGGTAAATGAATAACAGCCCGTAAGCATTTGGGCTGTTAGTAATATGCAAATTACGGAAAGTCCGGCAAATTCTCTATTACGGAAATATGAGAATAAATTAACCCTGTTTCTTGTGAATTTCATAAGGCATTGATTCCTAAGAGGAAAGGATTAAACATCCGTTCGTCGCCAATTGTTGAAATTTCACCGTGACCTGCAAAAAATACAATTTTATCGGGTAGAGTGAGTAATTGATTTGCAATAGATTCAAGGAGTATATCCGTATTTCCGCCCGGTAAGTCTGTTCTGCCAACACTTCCGGCAAAAAGAGTATCTCCTACGATTGCAACATCATGAAGTTCATCTATAAAGCAAACTCCGCCTTCAGTGTGTCCCGGAGTATGGCGAACAATAAAATTCCATTCTCCACATTGAATTATGTCGCTGTGATTCAGATATGAATCGGCAGTCACACCTTCGATTGTGAACGGTAATTGCCAAACAGTGTGAAGCGAAGGCTCAGCTAAACGGTATTCATCATCTTGATGGATAAAAATCGGGGCATTAGTTTCGCGTTTTAGTTTTGCAGCATCGGCTGTGTGATCCCAATGCGAATGGGTGAGGTAAATTTCTGAAATTGAAATGGATAGTTCAGCTGCTTTTTGGATAAGTATATCAGCAGAGTCTTGGGCAGAATCAAAGATAACTCCCTTTTTTGCATTTGTATCGCAGCACAAGTAACTCCATGTTGCTGCTATACCGGATTCTACTCCAAAAATCAACAAATGCTCAGCATCCGGCAAATGATATTCGATAGTTCTCATTGATTATAATGGAATTACAAAGAGTAGAAACTGTGATACTGGATAAATCCAATGCAAAGCACGGAAATTTTATTCAAACATTCTAATAATTTTTTTCAGGGAAACTACAAGAGCGTCAATTTCGGCTTTTGTATTATAGAAAGAAATTGAGGCACGGGTGGTAGCCGGAACAGAATACCGCTTCATAAGCGGCTGTGTGCAATGATGTCCTGCACGAACTGCAATACCATCACGGTCGAGAAAAGTACCTATATCATGTGGGTGTATCCCGTCGATCGAAAAAGACAGCACACTGGATTTCTCTTTTGCAGTTCCTATTATATGCAACGTTTCAATTTCTGAGAGGAGTGCTGTTCCATAACTTAATACTTCATCTTCGTACGCTGATATTTTCTCGAAACCAATATTGTTTAGATAATTAATCGCTGCTCCAAGACCAATAACACCGGAAATATTAGGAGTCCCCGCCTCGAATTTATGAGGAAGTTCATTATAGGTTGTTTTCTCGAAACTGACCGAAAGAATCATATCGCCGCCACCTTGATAGGGCTTCATTGCTTCAAGAAGCTTACGTTTGCCATACAACACACCTATACCTGTAGGAGCATATAATTTATGACCCGAAAATGCATAAAAATCACAACCTATATCCTGAACATCAACCGCAAAATGTTGGATTGCCTGAGCGCCATCCACCAAAACAACTGCGCCTGATTCGTGTGCCATCTCGGTCATAATCTTTACCGGATTAATCGTACCAAGAGAATTGGATACATGGATAATAGACACAATTTTCGTCCGGTCATTCAATAATTTTTGATATTCCTCAAGGATAATTTCACCTGAATCGGTAATCGGAATAACATGAAGAATTGCACCGGTTTGCTCGCAGAGCATTTGCCACGGGACAATATTTGAATGATGCTCCATTGTAGAAATAATTATCTCGTCACCCTGTTTTAGATTTTCACGACCGTAGCTGCACGCAACAAGATTGATTGCTTCGGTTGTACCCCGAGTAAAGATTATTTCCTTAGTAGAAGTTGCATTAATAAACTTTTGAACCGTTTTGCGGGCATTTTCATACGCATCAGTTGCCTGCTGGCTTAGATAATGAACCCCGCGGTGGATATTGCTGTTATAACGGGAATAGTAATTGGAAACTGCATCAATAACTATTTGGGGCTTTTGGGTGGTTGCTGCATTATCGAGATATACAAGCGGTTTACCATAGATTTCCTGGTGTAAGATTGGGAAATCCTGGCGGATGAGTTCGGGATTAAACGGGATATTCATATAATTACTTATGTTTTGCTACTATTACAGGAAAATTATAATGTCTGAGTTCAATTTGGTATAAAATTGAACACTTCGACGGGCTCAGTGTGACGTACCGTTAGTCATACTGAGCCTGTCGAAGTATTAGATACTTGCCTTTTTTGAAACATGTTTTGAAAAAAGACAAAAGAGAATCGGGTTTGCAAACCCGATTCTACGGATTTTGATTCAGCACAGAAATTATCGGATACTTCGCTTATTACTTCACTCTATAACGACCATATCATCATCTTCATCGTGCAATCTGATTGCAATACTTTTATCCAAAGCATCACGTAGCGGAGCTAGTGTTATGTGATTTAACACATCAGTAGCAAAAGCATGAAGAAGTAATGCCCGTGCCTTATCGGCAGGGATTCCTCGCGAACGTAAATAGAACAATGATTCTTCGTCCAACTGTCCGCTTGTAGCACCGTGAGAACACTTTACATCATCGGCAAAAATTTCGAGCTGAGGTTTTGTGTTAATCGTTGCCTTATCAGATAGAAGTATCGTCTTATTGGATTGATACGCATTTGTTTTCTGTGCATCAGGGCGTACAATGATTTTCCCGTTGAATACTCCGGTTGATTGATCACCAAGGATATATTTATAGAGTTCGTTGCTTTGGCAGTGTGGGGTTGCATGGTCAGCAAGAGTATGGTTATCAATTAGCTGTTTGCCTGTTCCAAGTACAAGACCATAGAAATTTGCTTCCGAATTTTCACCTGCAAGACGAGCTGTGTGATTATTCCTGATGAACTTTCCACCAAGTGAAATAGTCACTGCTGAATAATTACTATCACGTTCTTGATTTACGTACGAACTGTTTACTGAATATGCCGAATCATTATCATTTTGGATAATATACTGACGGAGTACAGCATTTTGTCCAAGGGAAACTTCAGTAACCGCATTAGTAAACCCGGAATTTTCACCAATTGTATGTGATGAATAAATAACATGTGCCTGGCTGTTTGCTCCGCAATGAATAGTATGGCGAGGATGAAATATCGGTGCGTATTCCCGTGCATCGGTTATCATCAGTATATGAATCGGGAAATCGAGAATCGCTTTATCAGGTATGGTAATCCAAGCACCGTCAGTAACGAGTGCAGTATTTAATGCGGTAAATGTTTCATTCTTATATCCTGAAATTTCAGCAAACTGCGATGCACATTCCACTTTTTTCAGAGCTTGAGATGTAGTACTTATCGTAACTTCTTTTGAGATAATGCTTGAATGTTCAGGTGCATAGTATCCATTCACAAATACTATTATATTCGCTTTTATCCCATCAAGATGAAATTCTTTTACTTCATCAGCAGTGAGTGTTGAAGGCTTGGGATTTACAAACGGGATTGAAAGTGCCGGCATAATATTGGCATACTTCCACTCCTCATTCCGAACAGTCGGGAAGCCAAGTTCAGAGAAGCGGCGCATGGCATCCTGACGAAGGATATTGATTGGAGTTTCACTATTCCCGTTTAACAATTGCTCTCTCTGTGAAAATTCAGCAAGAAGGCGTTGTTTTAATTCTAATGTTTCCGGCATTGTTTTTTTAAGATATAAAGATTGCGTATTTGTACCGTTAAATTGAAATTACTCGCCTGCTTCTTCTTTTACCCAATCATAACCACGTGATTCAAGTTCAAGCGCAAGTTCTTTACCACCTGATTTTACGATTCTGCCTTTATAAAGCACATGCACAAAATCAGGAACGATATAATCCAAAAGACGTTGATAGTGGGTTATTACAATCGTTGCATTATCTTTTGAGCGCAAGGAATTCACCCCGTTCGATACTATTTTGAGAGCGTCAATATCTAACCCGCTGTCTGTTTCATCTAAAATCGAGAGTTTAGGATTGAGCATCGCCATTTGAAAGATTTCATTGCGTTTCTTTTCACCACCCGAGAAACCTTCATTCAATGAACGTTGCAAGAAACTGAGTTCGATATCCATCAATTTTGCTTTTTCCTTCATCAATTTCAAAAAATCCATTGCATCAAGCTGGTCTTCACCGCGATGTTTACGGACTTCATTCAGCGCAGTTTTCAGGAAGTTTGCGGTAGATACACCAGGGATTTCCACAGGATATTGAAATGCAAGGAAAACACCTTCATGTGAACGTTCCTCAGGTGACATTTCAAGAAGGTCTTTATCTTCAAAAACCACTTCTCCGCCTGTAACTTCATACTCCGAACGCCCTGCTAGAACCGAAGCAAGAGTAGATTTACCCGACCCGTTCGGACCCATGATAGCATGAACTTCACCCGGATTAACAGTAAGGTTAATTCCCTTTAAAATTTCTTTTCCTTCTACCGATGCCTGAAGATTATTGATACTCAACATATTTTTTTACTTTCTTCGAAAGCTCTTGTTAAATGATTGATTATATTTTACTTAACAGGATTATTCACCTGTAGATTTTATAATTATTTG
>CALMMI010000047.1 GCA_937868245.1 uncultured Ignavibacteria bacterium
AACTATATCAATAACTATTTTCTTTCTCTTTTTTCTAATGCAACATACGATGACAGGTTTATTTTTCGGCAAATGATTTGTTTTTATAAAGAGATTGTCTTACTTATGCATCCCAATTTCCCGCAGAAGTGCTTCCCGTTCAATTTCAAGTTGGCGGATTTTGCGTTCAATAGAATCAAGCTCCTCAGGCATGGAATCAATTTCGATACGAAGTTTACTTGCCGCTTCATCTACAAGGTCAATTGCTTTGTCGGGCAGAAATCTGTCGGTAATGTATCGTGAGGAAAGTTCTGCAGCAGCTACAATAGCACCATCGGTAATGCGGACACCGTGATGGACTTCATAGCGTTCTTTCAGTCCACGAAGAATGGAAATCGTATCCTCAACAGTCGGTTCATCTACGATTACTTTTTGGAAACGGCGCTCGAGAGCAGGATCTTTCTCGATATGCTTTTGAAATTCATCGAGTGTTGTTGCGCCGATGCAATGCAAATCACCACGGGCAAGAGCAGGTTTTAGGATGTTTGCTGCATCCATACTGCCGGAGGTAGCCCCTGCGCCGATAAGAGTATGTAATTCGTCGATAAAGAGAATAAATTCTCCTTCGGAATCTGTAACTTCCTTTATGACAGCTTTTAGGCGTTCCTCGAACTGTCCACGGAAACTTGTTCCGGCAACTAACGCACCCATATCAAGTGCAACAATAGTTTTTGTTTTGAGTGATTCAGGAACATCACCTGAGACAATACGCTGGGCAATTCCTTCAACGATTGCAGTTTTACCTACACCCGGCTCACCGATAAGAACAGGGTTGTTCTTTGTTCTACGCGAAAGTACCTGCAATACACGGCGTACTTCATCTTCACGCCCGATAACAGGGTCAATCTTTCCTTTGCGTGCTTCGTCGTTCAAAATTCTTCCATAACGACTTAGAGCCTGATATTTATCTTCCGGGTTTTGGTCGGTTACACGTTGGTTGCCTCTAAATTCAGTAAGAACTTTCAGGATGGATTCTTTTATGACCCCTTGGTCTTTAAGGAGTTGGGAAGCGTTTGATTTTTGCTCGGCAAGAGCAATCAGCAAATGTTCAACACTTACATACTCATCTTTCATGGCATTCGCTTCTTTGAGTGCGGATTCCATTGCTGCCGATATACCGGATGATAGGTAATGATTGGCTGTGGCTGACCCGGCAATTTTAGGCAGCATTTCGAGTTGCTCGTTTATCTTAATTTTAAGATAATTCATATTCGCACCGAGTTTCAACATCATCGGGGATATGATTCCCGTAGAATCTTGAATCAAGGCGGCGAGTAAATGAATCGGCTCAATTGATTGGTTATTATAGTTTGCTGCAATTTCCTGGGCAGTTTGCAGTGCTTCTTGCGATTTGAGTGTAAATTTTTGGAGGTTCATGGTATGTCACTTTTAGATTGGAATACAAAAAAAGTGATACTTAAGACGCAAAAAAGCTATTAAAATTTGATGTTTTGTCCTACAATTTAGAATTCTTCAATTTTTTTAATTTTTCATAGTGTAAGCAGGAATTTCAATAGCGAATATAGCTCCTTTTCCTTTACCTTCACTTTCAGCCCAAACCCTCCCACCCATCAACTCGACTAATTTTTTTACTATCGAAAGTCCAAGTCCTGTAGAATGCTCACCTGCAGTAGGTCGTGCACTCAGCTTTTGAAATTTACTGAACAGTTTTTCCTTGTCTTGGGGAGTTAAGCCCAGTCCTTCATCGCGTATAGTGCAGCGAATAAGTGAATCCGGTTGAATTGTAACCCCTACCCAAATTTGTTTTTCACGCGGAGAGTATTTAACGGCGTTGGAAAGAAGATTATCGAAAATTGCTTGCAGCAATGATTTATCGGCACTACACCAAACGTTGTTTTGGGGCAATTCGGCAATAATTTTTAGTAATTTATTAGAAGCCTGATCAGAATAATCTCCTATCACAGATTTAATGATTTCAACGCACTCGACCGGTTCAATTTTCATTTGAATTACACCACGTTCCGCTGCATTACTGCTCAGGATACTTGAGATTATATCCTTCATTCGCATGGAAGACTTACGGATTGATGTTAATGAGTCTTTGAATAACGTAGGTGTTATAGCATCAGGATACTTCATTAAAAAATCAATGGTAAGGATTATTCCCGCAAGCGGGTTTTTCAAATCGTGGGCTGCTATACCCATAATTTCGTCTTTTTCTCTATTGAGGTTTTCAAGCTGTTGGTTTTGAATCATTATCCGGTCGTTCGCTTCAGCCAGCTCTTCATTCCTTAGTTTTTCGATTTCCCGTTCGTGCTCTGCTTTTATACGGGCATTTTCATGCTTTGTAATTTCCTTTTGGGTTTCTGATGCTATGATACTACGGTGGGCTTCATCAGCACGAATTTGTACATCGATGGAAGTAGCTTTTTCTAAATGATTATATGCATCCTCCCAGCTGTGAACACTACGGTACAAATCCGAAAGTGCCCTATGAAAACGTGATGTTTCCAACTTCCTCCCGAGCTCTTGAAATATTTCAAGAGCTTCCAACATATTAGATTCAGCATTCTCAAAATTAAATTCCGAATAGACTTTATTACCGTAAATTATTCCAATTGCACCTTTTGCACTGGCAGCATCACTTCTGCTACCAATTTGTTCAGATTTTTCCAATGCTTTATGATAGCTCTCCAATGCTATTGTATAATCTTTCTGAACTGTATAGATGTCTCCAATATTAATAAGAGAATCTATACACGCCATTATGTTTCCTGCTTCATTACCGGTTATAAGTGCCTGATGCAGGAAATCCAATGCTTTTGGATATTGTTTAAGGGAAGTATAAATACTGCCGAGATTACCTAAACAATATGCAATTCCATTCTTCTGATTTAGTTTTTTCCAAATCTCCAATGAACGGTTAATGTAGTCTAATGCACGTGTGTAATCCTCCATTCGGGCATAGACCATACCCAGATTAGAAAGATGCGTTGCGAGATTATTTTTGTTTCCAACTTCTTCGGCAAGTTCAACCGATTTGTGAAGATATTCGGCAGCAATTGTATATTTTGCAAGGTTGATATAGATATTACCAATATTACCCAATGTGGTACTTATCATGTTTTTATCACTCAACTCCTCGGAAAAGGCTAATGATTTAAAGTGATATTCCAATGCATTCTGATAATCGGCAAGGTGAGTATAAACACTACCTATGCCGCTCAATGTCCTGAGTATATGACGGCGGTTATTTTGTTCTTCACTAATGGATAACGATTTAAAAAACCATTCTAAAGCAACTTGATATTCCGAAAGGTGAGTATATGAAGAACCGATTGAAAATTGAACAGAAGCAATTCGATTTCTATCGTTTAATTCTTCACCAAGCGCAAGTGCTTTTGTAAGATATTCTAGGGCTTTAGGAATATCTACCATATTACGGTATATATTGCCGATATATCCCAGAATATTAGCAATCGAGGACTTATCCTCAAGTTCTGAAGCAAGCGAAAGAGCTTGTTCAAAGTAATACAAAGCCTCTGTGTAATTTGCTAATAAATTGTTCGCAGAGCCGATTGAGGTAAGGGAACGGAGTTGCTCTTGCGTGTTATTGAGCTCATGAGATAATCTAAGCGCATGTTCTGCGTGGGTGATTGCTTCTTGATAACGGTTGGTCATCCCGAGAGTTCGGGCTAGCAGGTTTTCAATTCTTAGGCGGAGAAGAGGATGATTTGTTACCTGAAGTGAGGCAAGAACTAACCAACATAACGATTCTGCTTGGGGGAGTTCATCATTCGAAATATGTTGCAAGGCTTGGTTTACAAGCTCTTCGAGTTCTTTATAATCCATGTCTTACTCTTTCATTACCTCTACTAAGGTTTCTAAATCGGTTATGTTTTTGATGGACATCGAGTGTTTCTCGGGGGCAGTAAGTTGTACGATAAAAGTTGCTCCCATGCCGATTCCTTCACTTTCACACCACACGCTTCCGCCCATCATTTCCACTAATTTTTTTACGATAGACAGACCAAGTCCTGTAGAATGTTCGCCACCTGTCGGCTTGGCAGAGAGACGTTGAAATTTACCGAACATCTTTTTCCGATCTTCTTCCGAAACACCCTGCCCTTCATCTTTGATAGAGATACGAATCGTATCTTTTTCTTCAAATAAGGTTTGTGTACAACTAATATAAACATTTTTGCCGTGAGGAGAATACTTTACTGCGTTCGAGATAAGATTGTCTAGGATTTCATGCAAAATTTCCTCATCAGCAATAATTTGAATATCTGCCGGAGAAGATTCTATATGAAGTTGAATGTTCTTGACTGTTGCCCTGTCTTTATAGCTTTCAATTTCAGATGATACAATTTCTGTCAGCGAAAATTGCTTGTTATTCAATCTGATTGCACCGGATTCAATGGCATGTGTATCAAGCAAATTAATGATAATCGCTTTCATTCTCTGAGCAGTGTTGTAGATACTGGTAATATTGTTTATTATTTCCTTTTCAGACAGTCTGTTCCAGTATTTACGGGTGATTTCGGACGAAAGCATAATTGATGTTAGTGGATTCTTGAGATCGTGTGCAGCGATTCCCATAAACTCATTTTTCTCTGCATTAAGTTCTGCCAGATATTTATTCCGTTCATTAAGTTCTTGATTAACTTTTTCAATATCTGTTTTTTGTCTGGCAATTGTTTGGCGGTTCATATATTCCCGAAGTTGGGTTATATAGGTTATTCTCGATAGAAACCATGATAACACACATAAAATCAGACTATTTGTAATATGTCCGCTGCTATTGGGATTGGGCAGTACATTCGAAAGAATTACAAAGAAAGTAATTTGTACTCCTGCAAAGAGAATCATGCTTGTATATGGGCGGAGATAAATTGAGGCGGCTATTCCGAACATAGCTATTACGTATTCTGTAATTTGTCCGTGGAAGAGTTGATCAATCCATCCAGCCAACCCTGCACTCCATACTAGAATAGTACATGCAAAAGCAAAACTGATGATTCTGTTTCGGGAATGGTATTTTGCTGTATCTCTTAATCCAAGTTTAGCAAAAGTGAAAAAAGTAACGGAAGTGATAAGTAAGGCAACATGAAAGAAAAACAAGTATTGGTTTCCTATGTTTTTCTCCCATTCTCCGGCAGCTTTAGTAACTACAATGTCGCGCACAATAAGCAGCAGATCCAGAAAAAAAAGCACCAACGAAAACAACCTGATTCGGTTAAGATTTGCAGCTTGAATATGCTGATTAAAGGCTTGGCGGTATTCTTCCGGTGGGCTTTCCGGTTCTATTTTCATTGCGTTTTTTAAATTGGTAAATATCAGAAAGGGTTTCATAGTGGAGCGCGAACGAAATAATAGATTTGTGTGGAGCCTATTGATTGCCCGTAATCAATATTCCTTTCGCTACCACACATAGTACGTAATAAGTTCGTAAAAGGACTTGATTCATACAATTTTATTGCTGAAAATGTTTATCGGTAATAGTCTGATTAATTGAACAGTCAAAGAATTATAGATTCAATCACGACGAAACACTTCAAAGTGATATGTTGTTTTTAATGTATGGAGAACAGAAAAGGGAATGGGATGTGTTACTCGGCGATATCGACTATAAACCACGCATCTGCAATCTTTTGTGTGGTAAAAGTGATGTTTTTAAGATAGTCAAATTCAATTTTGACCCGTTGCATTGTGGTTGAAAGGGTATCGGTACGGGTAAGGGTAATAGGCTTTTTGGCAATAAGACGACCAATACGGCTCATCTCGTCGAAGAGTTCGTATTTTTCGATTGCAAGGAGCGGGTTGCCGTTGGAACGTGCAAGGATTTCGGTAGCAGCAGAGGCATTGTTGCTATCAAGTTCAGCTTTGAACAAATAGACAGCACCCATCGACGAGCGTTGGCTAATCTCCAACATTTGTGGCTTACGGCTTCCAACTGTAAATAAGTCACAACCAGCGAGCAAGATCACAAAAAGAAAAAAAGGAGCGCGTTTCATAAGTAAACAATAAGACCGAAATTACAAACCGAAGAAAGTACACGTATAGTCCAGAGCAAGGTTCAGTGCAGGGGTAGTTTGCTCGAATGGATGTGTAATGCCGAAAGTATGCCCTGTGTAGGGAATTGTCTCGAGTTG
>CALMMI010000048.1 GCA_937868245.1 uncultured Ignavibacteria bacterium
GTTCATATACTGTCTGAAAAGGATTTGCGGAAATAACCCTCCATCCGTATTGCGAAATTTCAGGATAATTATCATTATGTGGCGTAAGAACAGTAACCGTAAATTGTATCTTATCACTACCGACGAATTCAATCGAATGTATATCAATACCTGAGGATGATGAATCCCACCATTTTGTATCCGGGGTTGTTGCGTTGTCCAGATTGTTCCCGGGTAAAAATATGTCACCGATATTACCGGAGGTGGGAAATAGTTTTTCCAACTCAAACAGCCCATCCGGTTGGACTACCGAGTGCATATAATGCTTTAAAGGAGTTCTATCCTGTAATGTGTTCGAAGTTGATACCTTCATATCCGAATGCCAGATGAGGAGTCCCAAATTTGCAGGAAACAGAGAATTGCCGATAGTACTTTGTTTGCGCGCTTCTATCGTAAAGAATTCGAGGGAATCATGCAGATTTCTGAGAACTATGATACTGTCTCCGTCTGCTCTTAACGTAATAGTATGAGTACCCGTAGGAGGCTCTATTCTGTACCCCCATTTGTGTTGCTCCAGAAACGGAGCACCGATGGGTTCTACATCGTTTTTCCCGCCTGACATAAGCGTATAAAACCACGTTCCCCCGGAATCATAGCCTGTATCATACGTATCGGGTAAATTGAACACTGCATGTCCGCCTTCGTGAAGCGTCATAAACATGTTATTGGTAGTATCCCACGGAGCTTTCAGTACTGAACCGTATATACGTGATACAAGAGCACCATTGGAAAGTGTCCAGTACGGTCCATGACCTCCGCCCACACCATCCGGAGCGAATGAACTGCTGAGAATCATCACAGAGCGCAGACCACCTCCGGCATCACGACTGAGTGCATCCCAGTTGTAGGCTGGGTTGTTGGTTATTACCCACTCAAGCGCATCCTTCCACAAAGTAATGCCTTTTTGCCAACCGACGGTGTCGTAATGCGAAGCGGGAAGGGGAGCAGTATAAAAGAAAATATCATGATGGAAAACTACATTCCGCCTTGATTGTTCATACCAATATTTCCTGAATGTTCGTTCTACGCCGGGTTCACGATAATTGATACCGTTTATTAGGCTGTCCAGTTGGATTGCACTTACTGTAGTGGGGGCATCGGGATAATCGATGTAGATTGTGATTCCATGAAGGGGAATGTTTGCATCTGTTTGGCTGAATGCAGGTTTGCAGAAGCATATAAAAAGAAAACCAGTGACGATGAAGGTATAGAGTATGTTCATAGGCTGGGTTAGAAATTTTACAAAGAAGCTATTTGGAATATAATAAATGTCTTCGGTAACATTGGATTGGACAGAAAGCAAAAAAGTTAATTGTTTTCTCAGTCTCTATATATCCAATCGGTTACAATCTGGCAATTGGGTAACAATTCTTTTATTTTATTAATGCCGGACTCACTTACTTTATATTTACCTCTATTTACATTTACTACTTTTAGATTTTTCAATTTAACTATTTCATCAGGAATGGTAATTATTGGGTTCCGTCCTATACATAAGTATTCAAGACTTGTTAGTAACCCGATTTCTTTGGGCAAAGAGCTTATTTTATTATCACTAATGTCCAAATATTTCAGTGTCTTTACAGAAGATAGTTTATTGAAGAGATCAGAAAAGTCAATTTTTGAATTCCGCGAAAGATTTAATCTCTCTAATGCCTTATAGTTCCGTATTTCATCAGGAATATTTTCAATTCCACAACTGAAAAAATCTAAGAACTTCAAATTCGTGAGTTTGGATAAGTTTATGATTGCTGTTTGTCCTTCTAATTTCCCATTATTTCCTAAAGTTATTTTTTCTAATTTTTTTAACTTACTAATTTGATTATTGATGAATTTAAGACAATCATTGTTAGCTTGGAAGCTTATCTCTTTGAGATTAGGAAGCTGAAATAACTGATTTGGAATAGAATCAAAGTAATTTTCATTTAAATCTATTTTCTCTAGAAATTGTAAATCCTCTATTTCATCAGGTAATGATTTAAGACCATTATTTGATAAATCAATTGACGTTATACTTAAATTACTTAATCTGCTGAAAGTTGACTTGAAGTCAAAATCCTTATCGAAATAACTCAAAGAAATGAAATTTAATTTTTTCAGCTCAATAATATCTTTTGGAATTACTTTTAATGTCCGAACACCTCCCATAGAAAGTGATTCAAGAAGAGGTAAATTTTTGAGAATTGAAAAAGTACTTTCAATATCGAGTTGGTAATTATGACTTACATCTAAACGTCTCAGAGTTTTGAGTTGTTCTATACACTTAGGAAGTATCTTAATGTTTGACCTCCCGAGTCTAAGTTGCTCGAGACTGTCAGATCCTACAATTTTACATAGCTCTTTTTCATAGTCGAGATAATAATTGGTACTGATATCCAAATACTTAAGTCTATGTAATTTGTTTATATTTTCAGGTAGTACTCTTATACCGGTTTCGGTGATGGAGAGTTGAGTCAAATTTTTGAAACGGTCTAAGTCTTTCGGGATGCTGTCGCAATCGACTGCACTACGATTGCCATGGGAACAATCAATTCTAAGTATTTGAACACTATCAGCAATTTTAGAAGCATCAGAAAAGTTGTAGAATACTCGTGGCTGCCCAAATATGCAAGGTGTTGAGAATACAACAAAAATGAAAATAAAAAGTTTCATGTAATTGATACAAATATTATGGTGGCACTTCGAAGGTTTAACATGAACTGCGTTAGTAGGATTTGAGTACGAAACTTTTCAACCTAAATATCTGTAAGATTCACAATGTAAACTGACAGAAATAGCGAAATTGGAATAAGTGAAGTAGGAATATAAGAGTTTAGTTTTTATTTCTTCTTTCTCTTCACCATCCGCATAACCGCCCGCTTCACCTTCCTCAACATCAATTTAATCAACCGGGCAAGCGGAATCCGCACCATTGCATTGGATTTCTTCTGCATCATCTTCGATAACTGAATTTCATCTTTTTCCGAAAGTTCAAGGAATTGATGAGACGTATCTCCGCCTTCTTTAAGGATTTTCTCTAAAAGCTGTTGGAGTTCCTTAGCAGTTTTGGTAAGCTCTTCCGATTCTATTCCGTGGTGGTCTGCCATCATTTCCAGATGGTCGTTCAGGAGAGCAGCTTTTTTTAAGTCTTCGAGCGACGGCTCATTAATAAGAGTAGAGAGCATTTCAGCTGCAAGGGCTTTCAGTTCTTCGGTCTTATCTTCCGAAAGCTTGAATATATCCTGAGGAACAAGGTCGGTAATCTGAATAAATGTACTGGAAATATCCTCAATTTCACGTCCGTACCGTTCGGCAATTTTCTTTCCGATACGCTCTGTTTGTGAATTGACTTGTTTTGCAATATAGCTTGCTTCGCTTCGCAGAACACCGCGCCTGCTTTCGCTGCCTGCATTCTGGATTTGATGTTCCAAATCCCGCAGTTTCTGCTGTAGATCCCGTACAACTTTTATTTCTTCCGATGTTCCGGTCAGGATTAACCCTTGTAGAAACTTAGCATCCGGTGTTATGCTTGCTGTGCCTATTTTAACCGTATTAATCTTAATAGTTTCACCTAATAGTGGACGCAACTTTTCTACATCTATATGGGCGGCTCCATCGGTTATCACTAATATTTCAGCTTCGCCCATCATACTTGCAGAGCGAATATCAGCAATAGCAGTCAATAGAGCTTTTTCCATAGCCGTACCACGACCCAACGCCCGGAGGTGCATGGCTTCACTGATAAGTTGTTCAAACCCGTGAATATCATTGGCAGTTTTCAGTTCTCCTATTTCTGCATCAAATGTTCGGAAATAGACAGTTCCAAGTTCCTTCCTGTTCTGCCGCAAAAAGAAAAAGGCAATTGCTTTTGCAAGGTGAATCCGATAATGCTCCTGCATGGATTTGGAAGTATCAAACAGCAGATACACTTTTTGCTTACGGCTGTCCGGCGCAAAGTCTTCGCTTTCGGTTTGATAGCGGTAGTTACGCGGGGCTTTTGGTTTGGGAAGCCATAGTGAACGCTCTACTAATTTTTGATAAAAGACTTCCTCCGGCAATAGAAACTGGTGCGGGTAGATACGGGCAATGTCCCGCAGGTTATCGATGAGAGCTGCTTCGTATTCTTCGGAAGCAGGTAAATGGGGGATTATATCATGTTCAGGACTATGTGGTGAGGGGATATCGCTGGATTTCTGCCAGAGAATCGGAGCAAGTCGCTGGGTAAGTGGTTTGGATTCATCCTCCAAAATACGAGCAATTTCAAATACAAGAGTGAATTCTTCGGGTAGTCTGTCGGCTATCGCATCAAAGAAACCAAATTCCTCCATGCGGTTGAAGAAAGTGCTTTCTGTAGTAAACTGATGTGGCATAAACCCTCGTATGTTAGTTTTGAGAAAGACTACTCGTTAATCATTCCATCCCATCCGTTCGCGTAAATCTGTAATTTGCATAATGTGATTTAAGCCATGACCGGAATATGTTTCAATCATATCGCCAAGGGTTACTTCTCCTATTTCAGGATGCAGTCCTGTTCGCGTAAGAGCATCATCGGTCAGATTATCCAATAACACAGTCCATCTGAAATGAATGCCTTGCAGAATAAGAAGTGAAGATTCGAGCGGCAGATATTTACCATCGGGTAATGCCGCCCAAAGGTCTTGGTCATACGGTTTAAGAGTGGGTGTATCCTCAGTTAAAATGAGTTTCATACGGATATATGCATTCATGTGAGAGTCTGCAAGATGATGAACTACCTGGCGCAAAGTCCATCCGTCTTTTCGGTATGGGGTATCGAGTTTTACGTCGTCAAGATTACGGATTGCCAGCGATATTGCTTCCGGCAAAATGCGTATTTCATCAATCAAAGATCGAATTTGCGGGGAGGAGACCATACCCGTACTTGTAATATGCGACAAAACAAAACTAACCTGTTGCAAATTACACAACCGTATCTCAATATCCAATTGCTTTTTATTTTACTGTGATTATGAGGAAGAAATCACACTGCCCCTTCTTCCGCATAATAGTATAAAACTCAAAAAAACAATGTAAATTTGTTGCACTCTACTCTTAATGTACAGAAAGAATTATGAAAAGAAGGCAGCGAACATTTACCGATTACAAAGACCTCGGTTTTAGCGATAAAGTATCGAGCCAGGCAGGGCGTGCAATCAATAAGGACGGAACATTCAACATCCGTAAACGCGGGTTGAAATTTCTGGAACATTACAGTTTCTTTCATGCACTGTTAACTATAAGTTGGTGGAAATTCCTGATTATTGTTTTAACAACATACTTTGTGTTGAACGTTCTGTTTGCTTTTCTATATATGATAACCGGTTATGAAAATCTTACCGGTATGTCACCCGGTGGCTTTTGGGAACATTTTCTGGAAGCATTCTTTTTCAGTACTCAAACATTTACAACGGTAGGGTACGGGCGTATTAATCCTATCGGGTTTATGGGGAACGTGGTTTCAGCGTTTGAGTCGTTGGTAGGTTTAATGAGCTTTGCGCTTGCAACAGGAGTTTTATACGGACGTTTTTCTCGACCTGTTGAGAAGTTTATTTATAGTGATAATTTACTCGTTGCGCCATTTAAGGAGAACACTGCTCTTATGTTCCGTTTGGCAAACGCAAAGAATAATGTTCTTAGCAATGTACAAATTGAAATTATGCTTTCGATGAGCGAAAATGACAACGGCACATTCTCGCGTAAATTTTATGAACTTACCCTGGAACGCAAACGTATCAATTTTCTTACCCTTAGCTGGACGGTTGTTCATCCGATGGATGAGAATAGCCCTCTGCACGGGTTTTCGGAAGAGGATTTTAAGGAAGCTGATGTAGAGTTACTTATTCTCATCAATGGGTACGACGATACATACGGGCAGAATGTTCATGCACGACATTCGTATAAATATAATGAGTTTGTTTGGAACGCCAAGTTTACACCAATGTTTAAGCGTTCGGATGATGAGCAGTACACTATTCTGGAGTTGGATAAGATTAGTGATTTTCAGATGATTGGGTAGGGGGAGGGATATAGATAAAGTCATTGTAAAATTGAAGAAAAGTAAAATGTTGCAATTATTTATATTCCTTAAAATATTAACTGTTGGATTATTTGAAATTTAAAC
>CALMMI010000049.1 GCA_937868245.1 uncultured Ignavibacteria bacterium
ATTCGAACACCGTGTAATAATAGCAGGAAAATTATACGTATGAACAAAAGACCTGACCAAACAGTCGGCAGAAGCCTTTGCTGCTGAATACGGGGAATTAGGAGCAAGCGGACTTTCTTCCGTAAATTCTCCCTGCTCTCCAAGCGAGCCATACACTTCATCGGTAGAAACCTGCAAAAAACGCTCCAAACCAAGTTCCCGTGCCACTGTCATCAGCGAAAGTGTGCCGGAAATATTTGTATCTACAAACGGTTGCGCATTAATTATCGACCTGTCAACATGTGATTCCGCTGCAAAATTAATAATTCCTGTTACTTTATATTGCTTGCAGATATGACGTACCAGTTCTGAATTTTCAATTCTGCCCTGCACAAACGAATAACGTGGATTATCTTCAATATCAGCAAGGTTTTCCAGATTCCCGGCATAGGTAAGCGCATCTAAATTTACAACAGATACATCCGACCCCGCGAGTACATACTTGATGAAATTACTACCTATAAACCCGGCACCGCCAGTTATTAGAATTGCATTCGACATTCGATTTCCTTAATATTTATCCAAATTTACGGAAAAAATACGTTTTAGAAGGGGTTAGATTATTGGTGATGGTTATCACTCTATTAAGATTCGCTCCAACTCCCTTTACTCGTCTTTCATGCCAGACTATGTCAATAGCCTGCCTTTTGTAAATTTTCTATTGCTTTATCTGCAATATTAGATCCATGTTCTTTGGTAAGAAGAAAATGCTTCATTGCAGATTTATAATCTTTGGCAAAAACATAAATAAAACCACGATGGTAATTTGCATTAGGATCATTAGGAGCTTGCCGTAGCATATTATCAAAATATATAGCAGACTTACTAAATTGTTTCTCTTGAAAATATATATATCCAAGAAAGTAATTTAACTGTCTGTTCAATGGCTTGATTGCTATTTCCTTGAGTAAAATTTCTTTTGGACGTGTGAGGTCTGTTGGATTTTCACTAAGCATCATACTTATATTAAGATTAAAAACATCAGTTTTATAGCCATCAATTGGAGACAATGAATCGATAATTGCATAAACCTTATTCCAATCCTTGGCGTTTATCAATGAATCTGTAGTTATACGCAATCTCAATTGCTTTTGAAATAATTCGGACCGCATGAGATCAATATAATCTCTGTTATATGAATACGTTGTATTCTTTGTAGTAAAAAAAAGAATAAAAGATGTTTTGTATGTGTAGTTAATAATCAATGAATCGAACGGATCATATGAGCCGATGCTCTTAATTATACTATCGGCAACTCGTTTATCTCTTCGAGAAAAATCTGTAACACCTACAGGGTTGAGTATTGTGACAGTTACGATAACATGCTCAACAGAATCAGTATATGTCGATAAGAATCCTGTTATACTTTCTGCTCCGATATCCTTTCTTAATCTCTCAATCGGGTTATTATCACAAAATGAAATACTATATATGTTTTCATTATTGCTCGTTACCTTGCACCCATAAGCACCTAATAAAACAGCTACTAAAAATAATACAATTCTAACTGTCATATTCTTACTTCCCAATATCAATCTTAGCACCCTCCACAGTCCAGCGTGAGCGCACCGTTATCTCAGTAGCGCCTATTCCAAACCGTGCGGCTGGTCGAAACGGATACACAGAACCAACATCGTATCTCCCAGTCCCATTATCAACAAATGCTTCAAGGATATATACTCCCGGCTGCACCTCAGGAAATTCAAAAGCACCGGGAGAAATCAGGATTTTAGTTACTTTAGTTTTCTTATCCTTTGAAACGAGTGTTATTACATACCGTTCTTTTCCTGTTGTAGAGGAATCCGTTAACACACCTTTGATACCGCCAAACGTACGAGAATCGAAACTCTGAAATCTGATGAGTTTGATTGAATCTTTTGCCAATTTGCCGCCACTGCTCGAATGAATTGCACCTATATTCAATTTCAATTCATACCAGTTGTCGCTCTCCAGACGTTGCTCCGGCTGAATCCTTAGGATATTGCCACCTCTCCACCGATAATCTGCAAGAACCGTTTTATTAGTAGAAACATTTGTAAAAACAAGGTTTCTCTCAACTTCATCCTGCATAACTGCGCGGTCGAAAACAAAATCGAACGATGAAGAAAGTGCAACTCCCTTTGTACTGTCAGAAAATGGCTGTTGAACGATAAGCGGAGGCAATGTATCCGTAACATCGGAAATTGCAGTAAATATTTTGGATGAAGCACTATCAACAATCGTATTGCCTGCTATATCCCTGACTGTGGAATCACCTGAGCGAACAGACAGCCGCCACACAGTAAAGGTATCCAAAGGAGAGGCAGTTTGAATCATAACCGATTTTCCATTTTTGGGATGCATCCACACCGATTTTACAGGAATGGTTTTGGTTGATGCACTATCTCGAATTGTAAAGTTCTCGCGAATGATATAGTTGGTATCTATATTCTTG
>CALMMI010000050.1 GCA_937868245.1 uncultured Ignavibacteria bacterium
GAGCAACAACACCGGGTAGAGTTTGCAGCGACCTGAGTACGTCTTCAGCTGCCCCTGCTTTGAATTTGGCATCACGAGGCTCTATCGTAAGGATACTTGTCCTGGTATCGGACTGTTCTTGCTTTCGCCGGCTGGCGGTTACTTCTACCCCTTTCATCTCTACGGAGGTTTGCTTTAATACAAGCTTAAATTCGTTCTTCGAGGTAGAAGAAACAGTAATTTCTTGTTTAGCAGGTTCGTAACCGATAAGCCGTGCTTCCAACAGATGCTTTCCTTGTGGTATTCCCGAAAGAATAAACGCGCCTCCGGTTTTGGATTGCGTTCCCCGTTCGAGTTTCTTGATTAATACTGTTGCACCTACGAGCGGTTTACCTGCCTGATCGGAAATCGTTCCGCGTACATCGGTGTTTTGTGCTGAAGCGGAAAGTGAGAAGGCTGAAAAAATTAGAACGATACAATAAAATGCTTTTATCATTAATGGTTGATGCTCAAATTCACTGAAATTTAATTAGTATGTCTGTATGGACGGCAACTGAGATACATAAGTGTTTTGTGAATAAAATGTAGTGATAATACATAAATTTATCCTTTTCTTTGTTAACCAATAACTACTTTTGTAATTTGCAATTATTCTGCTGAGTTCTGTGCGATAACGCATGTATAATTCCCGCAAGAAGTGATGCAAAACTTTCCACGTAACACCATAGCTAATCAATTAATTGCGTCTTTTTCCCCCGAGGAAATAGACCGCAGAAACGAGTATGCGTCCCTCCTCAATTCTCAATCGAGATATAAGGAGGCGTTTGTTGTTGCAAATGAAACCATTAAAAATTCGGAAGTATCAGGTTATACTAAGGGTATAGCACAGGCACTTCTTGTTGTAAGCACAAGTTTGTTCACGGAATCCGAGTACAATTGTGCACTTGAACACTGTACTAAAGCAATTGAGCATTTCATACAGGCTGAAGATATCGAAGGTGAAGCATTGGCACTTTACTACAAAGGCAATTGTTACTTTGCTTTGGATAATTATGAAGAAGCACTAAGAAACTATCAATTCGCGCTCTTAAAAGCAAACGAAATAGGTAATAAAACTCTTTCCGGAAAAGCATTGAATGGCATAGGAAGTACCTTCCACGAACGTGGGGATTTTGCTTCAGCTCTTGGTTACTTCCAAAAAAGTATTGAGCTAAACGAAGAGTTAGAAGATAAAATCGTTGTTGGCGGGTACAGTAGAAACCTTGGAAACGTTTATGCAGCAAACGGAAATTATGCCAAGGCTTACGAATGTTATAGCCGTAGTCTGCAAATATTTGAAGAATCAGGAGATACTGTGTCGTCAGGTGATTGCGCAAATAATATTGGCTTGCTTTACTACCGACAGGGTAATTACTCCGAGGCACTCAACTGTTTTTTAAAAGGGATCAAATTATGGAGGGAAATAAAAGATAATCGCCGGGAGGCAATATCTCTTCACAATATTGCGAATATCTATTCCGAAACAGGAGAATTTGATAAAACACTTGAGTATTTTTTTCTCGCCTTATCGATTGAGGAAAAAATCAGTGATAGACACGGAGAAGCAGATACTCTTCAGGCAATCGGCAACACCTATTTCAAACAGAAAAATCATACCTCTGCTTTAGATTTTACAAACCGAAGTTTAACTATTTCAAAACAAATCGGTAACAAGAATTCTGAAGCAAAAGCACTTTCAAATCTTGGAAGTATTTTGGCAGCAACCGGAGATTATGAAACAGCCTTATATACCATACAAAGCGGACTTGAGCTGTACAAAAAAATACATAACAAATCCGGTGAAGCCGAGTGCTTACGTGACATAGGTAAATTCCACATACTGAACGGTAGCTGTGAGTCTGCATTCCCTTATCTCAAAAAAGCCTTGCAACTGGCAGAAGAACTTCAATCGAAATCACTGTCCTCCCAGATTCATCAACAATTTACAGCGGCTTATACATTGGCTGAAAACTACCGTTTGGCTTTAGAACATTCAGAGCTTTCCGCATCTATCGAAAGGCAATTGTTCAGCAAGGAGAATTCAGAAAGAATCAATCAGCTGCAAGCAATTTATGAATTGGAAACTGCTCGGCATGAGTCCGAAATTCATAGATTAAAAACAATTGAACTTGCAGAAGCAAACCGCCTGCTTATTGACCTGAACAGGCAAAAAAGCGATTTTCTTACAATCGCATCACACGACCTTAAAAACCCCCTCTCGAACGTAACGATGCTCTCTAAACTTTTACGTAAAGAAGCCGACCATCTTACTGCTGCCGAGGTTGCTGATTTTGCATCCGATATTCAGGTTATTACCGAACGGATGTTTAGGCTCGTAAAGAAGTTTTTGGATATAAACGCTCTTGAAGCCGGCAAAATTACTCCTGTATTTACAGAAACTGATATTACGGCATTAATTCAGGAATTAATACATTCATTCCGCCCGATTTCCAAAACCAAATCTATTCAGATTATCTTTAATGAAGGGCAAGAGCATATTAAAACTGTTGTTGATGAAACAATGCTTACTGAAGTAATCGACAATTTGGTTTCAAATGCACTAAAATATTCACCACGCGAAAAAAAAGTAGAGATACGGCTGGAGAAAAAACCTACAGGTTTTTTAGTCGCCGTTCAGGACGAAGGTCCGGGAATCTCGGAAACGGATAAGCAACGATTGTTCAAGAGTTTTGCAAGGCTATCGGCACTTCCTACGGCAGGTGAGGACTCAAGTGGTCTCGGACTGTTTATAACAAAAAAAATGGTAGAACTCCTTGGGGGTACCATCTATTGTGAGAGTACCGAAGGTAATGGAGCAACCTTCGTAGTAGAAATTGAAACAGAAAAATAGCATTATATATCAATCAGAAATTTACATTTATTTTTAATATTATCATTTGGAGTACGGCAATGCTTAAAACTATACTTATTCTCTGCACAATTGCAGTTTTTGTAGGCTGCACAAGCAAAGAGGAAATAGTAAAATTGCAGAATGAAAAGGCTCAGTATGCAGAGATGTTGGCTCTCGGAAATCAAAAAGATAGCTTGATGGAAGTAATGGAAAATTCCACCTCAACTATCAACGAAGTTTATGATAAACTGCTCTTCCTTTCCGGCGAGAACGGCAAACCTGTGCGCCGCGAAGGGGCAGATGAAGAAACAGCAAAATGGTTTGGAACGTTAGATTCGGTTTCCAACGTAATTAATGCGAGCAAAAGCAGAATTGCAGACCTCGAAAATAAAATCATTGCAATCGAAAAACAAAACCCACAACTTGCTGCAAACACAAACGCAATTAAACAGAAACTTGCTTCGATGAAAGAAAAATGCGTTAGTCAGGAAACTGATGTTCGCAAACTTTACGGTGATTTTTATGAACTCAGATCTAAGGACAGCTTATCAAATTCCCCGTCGCAGCGGATTGCAAAAGCCGCTCCGGCAGTAACTGCAACCGAAGCTCCAAAGTCTCCCGAACCTGCAGCAAAATTCGTATATTATTCCGTTGGAACAGAAGATGAACTTCTCAAACGCGGGATTGTTCAACGTGTGGGTGGTGCTGACTTGTGGGTACTCGGGAAACACGGACAGACATTAGCTCCTGCTAAAGAAATCAATCCTAAAAAATTCAATTCGTTCAATGTTCTTGAGCAAACAGATATTATATTCCTCAAAAAATGCAAACGGTTTGCTGTAGTTTCGGCTCACAATCCAAAGTTTTTACAACCGAAATATGACGAGAATAAGAAAATTACAGCCTTGCACATTACCGATAGTGAGAAATTTTGGCTCCCTGCTCAGTTTTTAATTATCGCTGTTGAAGAATAGTGAATAGTTGTTCTTAATTTTTCTATGCACTTGTATTGAACTACTCTATCGAAATACTTGTAAACACTA
>CALMMI010000051.1 GCA_937868245.1 uncultured Ignavibacteria bacterium
CTTTAACCAAAGCGACAAAGGAGTAATCTCATGCCTAAACATATAGGAAATCTAATTCTTTATGACTTGGAAGAATTATCCAATGAACTTGATATAACTGTTTTCAGCCTTCGAGAATATATCAAGAAGGGAAGACTCCGCGCTCAAAAAATGGGGAAAAAGTATTTTGTTACCCAAGATTCGATCAATGAGTATTTTAATACATCAGACTTTGAGGAGAAAGAAGCATGAAAGATGGAGTCCGACTATCATTGTTTGACGGAACAACCTATAAACCTCAAAAAGATTTTCCTCAAGAAATTGTAGAGAAGCTAATTAATTATATATATGTTCATCTTCGGGAAAAAGGATACACCGAAGAAGGAATTGTTGCTTTTATTAAAATTATATTCCCAGATGACGGTGATTCGTTAATATTTCACTCTGATGATGAATTATTGGAAAGAATAGCGTTAGCCCGCTCTACTATTGAAAAGGATACAGAACTATTTATAGACTGGTCACCGGAAGAGAAATCAAAAACACTTACTCTTATCGATGCAGTGGTGAAAGTTGCCGCTGAAAGTAAAGAATTCATGGAGCTTGTTCACAAAGTAATAACTGAGGCCACAAAAAGAATACGTGAAAAAGAATTTTATCCAAAGGACTCTTTTTCTCTCCCTTCACATGCCGGAATGTTCCCCATACTTGACTTGTTCTCAGGAAGACCTCAGAATATTCCGAGAAGCGTTTTAATGAAGCCTTCATCTGAGCGTACTGTAGAAGAAGAGAAGATTGCAAGTGAGTTTATCAGTTCTATTGCCAAATCAAAAACAGAAGGATATGACCCCTCCGGAAACGAGCTGATTACAAATTACGTTGTTATCTGTGACACTTCTAATAATTATGCCACTTCAGATATCTCTGCAATGATAAAATCTGATGGAAGGGAACTTGATATTGAATATAATCTTGTCTATATTCTGAGAGCTTTTGGTCCAGAAGGTCTACGACATTTTTTGACAATACTCAGTAAGTTTGGCGAACAGGGGACTCAAAATGATATTATAAAATGGAATCTTAACGATCATCTAGAACGTATGGGGTATCAGAGAAAGTCACACGGTAGTTTCGATATAAGAGAGAAGGATGTTGCAATTGAAATACTTCGAGTTTTTACAGCTCTAAATATATGTATCTATAGGAAAAACAAGCAGAAAGAAGAATTAAATGTACGCCAATTATTTACTATAGTCGGTTTTGATGTTACCAAGGACCTTTCTACACAGGTTTCTAAAGGTGAAATTATTATTAGAGCAGATGAAAGCTGGTACAGTAAACCAGTTGAAATTATTGGTGAACAGCCTCAGTTTACAAACATCCTCAGAAAAATTCTTCAAGTTAACCATCACTATTATCCTCATGTTCATTTTCTATCAGTTCTTTTTGCACTTTACTGGAGAATTGACCTTGTCGGTCGCAAATTGAAGGTATCCTCCCTTTTGAAATCCTGTGGTGTTTCTCAAAAAGGAGTCCATGCAAAACTTGAACTTAAAAATCTTGAAAAAGAATTGAATTACATGAAAAAAGAAGGATATATAGGTGATTGGTATAACTTAACAACCCCGAATAAACTACCGTCAAACACAAAGGAGCCGTATTCCCAGGTTCTGTGCTTCAATCCACCTATGTGGTTTCGCAAATCGTTAGAAGAAGTACAGATTAACAAACTTAAACATTTAGATAAAGCTAAAGTTGAATTGCCTAAAGAATTTAAAATACTAACAACCGAAGAATTCAATGAGGTATTAAGGCAATCAAAATTAAGTATAACTGACTTTTCTGACAAAATCGGGGTGTCAAGACAAACAGTGAGTTATTTAAAATCAGGGAGTAAGCCGGTATCCAAGGACATGTCAACCAAGATTTGGAAGTTCTTTCCGGAACTATTTACAAAAATGTAAACAAAACCTAACCTTATCTAATTTACAACAACTTACGTAAGTTAATTACAAACCTCGACTTACACTAAAAATTCCAATAAATTTTAAATTGATTGTAAACTAACACCTAACCATATTCTAAAGAGATAAGGAAAATGTAAGTTTATTTATACCAGTTACTTAGAACTTATTTTCTTAAACAATATTTTTGAAGATGTAAACTAAATCTAACCCTATTCTGTTTTTTAGATTAGCACTTAACTATATATATATCAATTTGTTACAATTATTTTATCTGTAGATTGATTTTTCACATGTAAACTGATATACCTCTCATAGTTTTGTATGATTTTTCAAGGACTATAAACTTCAACTAATCAATTGATTAGCACTGTAATGTATAATAAGTATCGACTAACCTATTACACTTGAAATTTGCACTGGTATTTTACTCTGAAACAACTGTTTTTTATACTAATGTAAACTAAACCTAACCCTATCTTGAGAAGTTTCTGAATACAGATTCATTAAAACCGCCAGGATGTAAACTAAATCTAACCTCATCCTGTGAACAACCTAACCCTATTCTGTGAAATTTGGTATATATATATGTTTATAATTCCTTAGTATATATTGATGTTACAAATGAATTTAAGAAGTCGCTTTTTCTCTAATTAATATTTATATAAGAATGTAAACTAAAGACAGTTTACATTAAGCCCTTTGTCCTAAAACAAAGGGCTTTGTTTTAAGAATTCCGTAGGTATAATCTTCCCCCGATTCGGTTGACAGTAGGAATAGAGACATTTTTTGTTTATAAAACTGATTTTCATATTCTACCGGAAACATATAATTAGTACTTTAATGTAAACGCTGTCAGTTATAAAATACTTCAATGTATTCAAATGTTTCAAATATGCTCAATTCTGCTTATAGCTGTGTCTTGTACTGTGTTTGATAGACCAATTCTGTCTTTAACGTATGAAAGAAGGACTCCGTGATGGCATTGTCGTAACAATTACCTTTATGGTTCATGCTTTGGGTAATATGATTGTTTTCCGATAACTCCCGTACATCGTTACTTGCATATTGTACACCTCGGTCAGATTGGAAGATGGATTCCGGCTCAGGTTTCCTCGTTCTTTTTATGATGTAACGCTCCTCTTGCAGAACTTTGTTCTCTTGTAGGAGCTTTATATGTACATCTTCCGCAGGTGTTTGATAACCTTCACATAAAAATGAGACTTCGCTGTTTTTGAGGTATTGGTTCTTCGATAGATTGAGTGTAGTACTGTTTACACCTAATTCTCTTGATAATTCATATACCTTCTCCGACTTGTTCTGAATTAGGCGAACAGTGTTGGTTTTGTAGTCTTTGTCGATTACACATCTGTGTTGTTGTGACAGTGAATTTCCATTTTTGTTTTTCAAACTATAAAATAGGGACGGATCAAGCCGCTAAGCTCAATGCTTCATAATAACACCACCAGATATTCTCCTTTTGGATAACTATATCCTTCTTATAATTAACAGCAAAAAGTAGGATTGAGAATTGATAGTTATAATTTGACGATTGCTGGTTATAATAGGGTTGTTATGCAAAGCAAGTTTAGTAAGAAACCAAAAATTTGAACACATGGATTGGTTAATAAAAACCATGCAGTGTTTTTAAATATACACCTATCCATCAATATTATAATTAAGTTAATGTGATATATTCAATCCAAAAAGTGTTGAAATCGTGCGTTGAAATCGTGCGTTGAAATCGTGCGATAAAATGAACAGAAATGCTTGCTTTTTATAAAAGAATGTTGTAATTTTGTTTTGTTAACTTTTTGTTAAAACAATTCATGATTTGCATTAAAACTAGCTACTGGATTTAAGGTAAATTGCTTTTTTATAGTCTTTTAAAAATGACAATGTAGAGATTCAGATAGTACATTATTATTAGATTAAATGGAGTACCAATGTACTTATGATACTAAAACTTTACTAATTTTACATCTAAACATTACGCCAAACAGCTCTATTTCAGCCAAATTAATCCAACACTCACGCATAAATTACATTTTTACTCTTTTCACACTCAATCTACAGGACACTTTACACTACGTAAGCCTTCTCTATCTCTCTTTATAAAGAACAAACAATTCCATATAGATTACGATAATTTTGAATATATAAATGCTTCTGCATTTAGTTATAAGCTATAACTATGAAATTTTTCACTTATCTATTCACAATTATACTTGAAATTTTTTAACTATAGCAATCAGTTGGAATAAAGAAATGATTATCAAATTATACACATGGAATCAAGACAACGTTACATACACTTTTCTAAAGGGTTCACTATGAAGTTATTATATTGGAAAATATACATCTTATGTGGTATCACGATACTGTCCAGCCCCTTATTAGCAGAAAAAAAAGATACTACTTCATACTTCAGCCCAAGAAATGGGTATTTTCACTATACTAGATCTGACATTACTTCTCAATATGCCCGTTTTCCTATTAAAAGTACTGTTCTTCTTCAATCCGTAATTGTTACGTTAACAGGTAAAACGGGCAAAGGTTTACTACATATTTACGGAAATGAAGGAGGAGCATCTATACCTGTACTCAAACAGGAAATATCAGAAACGATACCAATTGAGAAGACAATTCAAGGTGTTCAAAGCATTACCATAAATCTACCGAATAAACTAGAATGTAAACAGAATCAGTTTTTTATTGGAGTTGATAACTTGTCGGACAGTGTCTATTTAGTAACCGATCGATTCCATCGTAAGCCGAAATGTATCTCAAACGACTCAAAGTATTATTTTCAGGTTATTCAATTAAGAGACGGAAAATTTGTATATGGAGATTTCGCATATTCGATTAAGGTTGTATCAGAGACAATCCCATTAACTTTAACATCTGTGTTTCAATTAGATACAACCGTTTTTTCACATAAAATAGTAACAAAAGAAAATTTTCGGAATATATGTGTTTCTGATCTTAACGGCGATGGAGAAGACGATATTCTTGCAAATGGAAAACTATACCTCAATCACAATTGTACATTTACAGAATCAACGGTTTCTAAGAATCTACCAGACAAAGAGTCGCGATCTATAACGTTTGACATTAATAATGACAATCGATTAGATATACTATCTTTTCCACTAGAAAATGATACACTTGGTTGCGTTGTCTATATAAATACAGTAAAAGGATTTATTCCTCATCGTTATAAAATACCTAATCTGCGTATAATAACTTCTCTTTCTGTTGCGGATGTGAATAATGATGGATTTGTTGATGTATTTGTAGGGCAATACAGCGATGTTGAAGAAATAAGAAGTAAAATTCTAGTTAATTCTAACGGAGAAAAACTTGAGGAGAATACATCTTCAAATCAATTACCCCCTCTAAATTATACAAGAGGGTCATTTCTTGCAGACCTTGATGGTGATGGAAAAATCGAACTGTTTGTAGCCGGAGGGAAACAACAATCTAATTATCTAGGTACACTCGGTGCATCTACCGGGCTTCAAATAAGGTCATATCAATTAGACGAGAGCTTAGAACTCGGAGGAAAGGGGATAGGAGGAATGCCTTCGGATAGAAAGGGAGAAAGTAATCAAAAGATAGTATTTACAAATACTAATTATACATCAGACGCAAATAATTTAAAGAATCTTGAGGCAATACATTCAATCAAAAAAGGAACTTTGGGATCTTTAGAAAGTGCGTTCTTACCTTTTTTAGAACGAGCATCAGGGGGAGTGTGTGTAGATGTAAATAATGACGGATTTACAGATATATTTCTTCCTACAACCTGTACATGTAATTCAGCGCGGTTATATCTTGGGACAAAAGAAGGATTTAATGATGTAACGGAACAGTATGGTTTATCAGGAATAAATGATGCACGGGACGCTGTGTTTTTTGATGCTGACAATAATGGTACTCTAGATATGGTAGTTTTTTCGGGTGGAAATCTTCGCTTTTATCGTAATACGAGTAATGGCGGGGGCGGATATGTCCGTTTTTCATTGAAAGATAGGTTGCAAAGTGGTAATGTAGGTGCGCAGGTCATATCGTATTCAGAAGGAGAAAAGCAACGAAAATTCCTTGTTTCCGGTCGTGGTATGCTAATGCAAGACCCAACATCAACAGTTATCGGATTGGGAGATAATAAACAGATTGACTCCGTAATAGTTATTTGGAACACACCAGAAAAAACAACCGAGCGGTTTGGTCCTTATGAAGCAAATACAAATCACACACTTGAAAAAGGACAAGGAACACCAACTTCAACAAAACTATCCTCCGGGTGTCACATAATATCAGAAGCAAGTGCCTATCCTGATCCTTTTACAACTGAAACGGAAGTTCACTTTACTCTTTCCAAACCCACACCCGTTTCAGTAATAGTATATTCATTTAACGGATTACAAATAAACGAGCTTTATCATGGTATGATGGATATGGGTTCACATTCATTGAAATGGAACGGAAGTGATAAAACTGGAAACCCAACATCAAATGGTATATATATGTATAAGATACAAGCAGACGGTTGTGAGATTATCGGTCAAATGCATTTACAACGCTAAAGCAATAATTCATGATACAAGAAAAGAGTAAAAATCGTTTGATGGAATGGGTTCTTCCTGTTTTGTGTTTGAGTGCAATTGTGCTAAGCATAATTGCACTAAGCAAACCCTCCAAAACAATTAATATAGGGTATGTTAAAACGGGAGAATTAATGAATAATTTCCAAGGCTTCAAGGATGCCCAAGAAATGCTACAGGGAAAGCACCAGCTGTGGAAAGCTAATTCAGATACATTGGAAACACAGTTTACAACAGCTATAGCTCAATATAATGCACGGATTGCTACTCTTTCTAAAGAAGAGAAACAAAGACAAGAGGAGCTTTTGGCAAAACAAGAACAGCAAAAGAATAATTATGTACAAGGAGTCCAGCAGCGTGCTCAACAAGAGCAGCAAATAGCCATGGACAGTATAGTAACATATGTAAATTCTTTCGTGAAAGAGTTTGCAAAGTCCAACGGATATGATTTTATTTTTGGGACAACGAATGACGGTAGCTTGCTTTACGGAAACGAAGCTACAGATATTACAGCCATAATAACCCAAGAAATGAACACGGAATATAGCAAGTCAAGCCTTTTTGGCAACTACAAAGCAAAATGAATTTTACTAGATATTTATCAATTACTTCGTGTAAATTTATGTTCACTAACAAATATATATTAAAAAGTATATCAATAGGGATGCTAACAATATTGCTATTAGAACTGGCTGCACCGATGGCAATGACCGCAGGTGGCTCATCACAGCCAGAATTTACGGCAAATGCAGGTTCTAACAGCGAAATGGTAGATCCTTTTACTGGACAGTTTCATTACAGCTTACCTCTTATAGATGTTCCAGGAGCGCATGGTGCGGGATATTCAGTTTCATTAAATTATACAGCTGGGAACAGTCCTGATGCGGAAGCTTCATGGGTAGGATATGGTTGGTCATTGAATACAGGATCGATAACACGCGGTAAGCGCGGATTTGCAGATGATATATATAATGAAAAGGTAACGTATTACAATAAAACGCGTCCTATTACAACGTTTGCTGTTGGTGCAACTAAAGGGGCAGAAGTTGCCGACTTTAAAGCGTTAGGTTTAGGTTCTGGAGAGTATATCCGCTATAATTCGGTTATGGGATTTAGTATTGCCAGCGGATATTGGGCATCTGCATTGGGCATTGCAAACGTCGGTTTAAATATTGATTCCCAAGATGGTCCAACAGCATCATATTCCGTGGATATCAGACCTTCTTCCCTTCTAGGCATTCTTAAGAAGTATACAGGTTTTTCTCCTAACTATTTTGCATACTATAACCCTTCATTACTAACTATAAAGGGGCAAATAGGAGGAACCGAACCTCCCCAATCTATAAACATGAAACCTATTACAAGTAATGGATTTACAGCAAATCTATCTCTCTTAAGAAGTAGTATTCTGCTAGCAGGGCTTGATAACGGTCTGTATGGTATGGCACACATAATAAAAGGACAAGAGAATAAAGAGAGATATGCTTATGGATATATGTATTCTGCGGCTGTAACCAGTAATAATACGGAATACAAAGTTGACGGAGCGAAATACAGCCTTGACGGAGATAAAGATTATGTAAAAGAAGAAAATATCAAAGCTCTAATGGATTATTCAACCGAAGGCGAAGCACCTTTTGATGTAAAAAAAACTACCAGGTTATATGCACCTTTTGGAAATAGTGACAACTTTATTGTTTCAGCTCAAGGTTTAGGGGGAACATTCAGGGTGCATAATAAAGGAACTGTACAATATAGACAAGCAGCTTTTGAAAATCAAACAAAATTCACGAATGTTACGTTGCAAGGAGTTCTTCCTAACAAAGATAAGCCACCCAAGTTCGGTAAAACATATGGGTTGAGCGGTAGTTTTGACCCTGCATTAACAAAGATGTCAATAGGAAAATCAGATTATTTTGAGCCGAATGGCAATGATTATAATTACATTACAGGCAAATGGTACTCTGATAGAATAAAATATAAGGAAAAACCATGGTTTTTCAGATTTAGAAATGATATGGGAGGAAAGGTATTAAACTCTACAAAGGATAATCCTGTAAATTTACCCAGAGGGGGAGGAGCAATTGACAGCGCTTATTATTATCATGAGGTAAATAGAGGTCGTACACAAGGAAGTGCAAGCTTTGTCTCCTATAACACATTTAAGGATTTACCGGCTGCCACTTCCTCCACTTTTCCTGGAAGAAGATATTCATATGGGCATAGTAATGTATTTGGTGATAATGGTGCAACCACGAACGAAGAAAGAAAAAGGAGAAAGACCCTTATCAATAATGAAATCGGAGAATACTCGGTTGTAAATAGTAATGGCAATCGCTATACGTTTGGACAGCCGGTATTTGCAAGAAATGAAGTTACCATCAGTTATGATGCAACCCCAGATCCAGCCGAACGTTCAAAAACTTCAATAATTAATAAAAATGTAAAACCGGAGAACTTAAAAAATACGGCTGTTGCTATAGGAGAACAACATACGGATCCATATGTTACATCGCATCTGCTCACAGAAATCACTACCCCCGATTATGTAGATCGTACTAATGACGGACCTACTAAAGATGATTTTGGTGGGTGGGTTAAATTCAATTATACTCCTGTTCATGGTGGTACAAACAATAAATACGGTACAGATGCATGGTTTAAATGGCGATCCCCTCAATACGGTTTGCACTACTCTATGGGCCCCTTGTCTCGTCCGGAAGATGATATGGGTACAGTGAGTTATGGAGAACGAGAGATATATGTTTTAGAATCCATTGAAACTGCTACTCATATCGCTAAATTCACTGTGGATATTAACGGACGTTTTGATGGTCAGGGAGCAGGAATTACTGATGAAAATTTGTTTGCAAACAATTTCCCTGTGTCAGCTTCCATTACAACCGGTCTTCCCAGCCCTATGTTGCAACATATCGATTTGTATGTATTTCAGCCCGACGGAACGTTAACCACCGGACAAAAACCACTAAAATCAGTTTATTTTGCATATGATTATTCAGCTTGGCCCAAATCATGGGATAACTCTCATATGTCGAGCACAGATAATAATGGAAAATTGACTCTAAAAAAAGTATGGTTTGAAAGTATGGGAGTAAAAAATGCATCGATAGCACCCTACCAGTTTTTTTATAAATATCAGTTAAGGCACACAGAAATATCAAATTACTATGGTAGTGGATGTACAATAAACGCTTATATCAATAATTCCACTGTATCAGGTTTGTCGGAAGAACCTGAATATAAACCGAGCAATATAGATAGGTGGGGCTGTTACCGCGATGCAACAGGATCTAATATACCATTTCAAACTCACCCATGGGTAGATCAATCCCACTCTTCTACATTTGATCCTGCTACATGGCAATTGAAGATGATAAAATTACCGTCAGGAGGGGAAATACATGTTGAATACGAGCAAAACGAGTACCAATATGTTCAGGACAGAAGAGCTATGAAGATGATGAAAGTCAGTGCGCTTGGAGAAAATGTCCATATTGTTGATATAAAGGACGAAGAATTATTTGGAGAATATACACCATCGGATGGTCTTCGCACTCTTATGATTAATCAGATTCAAAAGCAGTTTGTAGATGGCAAAGAGCGTATTTATTTCAAGTATCTGTTTAATCTGCTCGGACCCGCATGTGATATGAGAGAATACTTGGATGGATATGCGAGGGTACAAAGTGTTGCTGCTCACATTATTGGAACCGGAACTACAATAAATGGAATTAGAATTATATTGGGAGATGGAACTTATAAAAGTTCCCCAGGCCAAGCAGCTAAAGATTACCGGCAAGCCATGAATATAGGATTATTAAATTATCCTCAATGTATTGGTAGTGTGCTTTCCAGTAAACCCGATATGAACGATCCTCAGGCAGGATTTAAAAGTTTGTTGTCGTTTCTCTACTCAGGTGGTGTAAGTTTCTTAAATTCTGTTTCAGCTTTTGCATCTCCGGAAATTGCATCTTCATCACTAACTGATGGATATAATAATGCCTCATATCTTCGATTACCGCTTGTAGTGCCGAAAAAAGGAGGCGGTATAAGAGTTCGCCGTATTATTACTGTCAGTCCTAAAGATTTACTTGGAGATGAACGCTCCAAAGTGACTGGAGTAGAGTATCTCTATGAGACAACGGATGAAAATAATCATTTTATAAGTTCTGGTGTTGCAACCAATGAACCCAAAGCGGGAGGGGAGGAAAACGCTTTGGTAAGAATTACTGAAGAAAATATACCAGAATTTGGAGAGTATGATATCATCGCAGGTGTAAATACGCAGTATTACGAAGGTCCGCTCGGTATGCAATTACTTCCTGCACCTACCATAGGATATTCGCGGATTATAGCCAGAAATATATGTTCAAATGCCAATACACCCGGCTTTCAGGTACTAGACTATTATACGGCTAAAGAAATACCTACACTTCGAACTGAAAAAAACACCATGGAGACACCTCTTCTGCCGCCTGAAGGTCCTGAGGTTAGTTCAGGAGACTATTTAGAGGAAAGTATTGCCGTAGAACAAGGATACGCTTTTGATATTGCTTCTATGCACGGCACTTTCAAGGCAATGTTCACATACGGAGGAGAGTATGTGCCGGGATTGGTACCGTCAGCTCCTAATACTTCTGATGCTGAACAGTTTAGTGTACCCTCTTCTACTTCAACTGAGTATGAATATTTTCTCAACGATAAAAAGGGAGTTGCAAGTGAGGTACCTGTTATGTATGACATTGATAAACCATTGCGAATGGAGCCACTTGGTAAGGAAATGGAAACATTTTTTGAAACACGAGGCATTAGAGAAGAAATCGAAAATGAGCCGACTCATGCTACAGTTGCGTTAAATTTAAATAAAGGGTTTTTCATTCCTCTTGCATCTCTATGGTTTTATGAAAAATATAAATTAGATAAAATAGATATCTTAGTAACCAATAAAATAATTAACCGCCCGGCATTTTTAAAGAGTGTAAAAACTACAACTGCAGATGGTATAGTACATTTATCTGAGAATATTGCGTTTGATCCATCCACGGGTGCTCCGGCAATTACACGAACATCCGACAGCTATAATAACGTATCCGGAAACAAAGGTTTCTATACTACATATACTACACCTGCTTGTAATGTTTATAATGTATTGAATCAAAAAACTAACAGTGAAGGATTGACATTTGTTCCTCAAAAAACATTCAGGCAAATTGTGAATAATTTTACATCTGCAGGCACTACGGGAAGTATAGGTTTTTTTTCTAACTCTTTCTACACGCCATCTACTGATCCATTGGCGATGGCAAGTTTCGCTAATTATAAAGGGGTGATGAAAGAACTTGCCAAAATATTTACTGTAAACGATATTATTGAAATACGTTCAGGAGTTGATAATAAGTATAAGTTTACGGCAAAAATCACTGGGATTACTCTGAATACTGATGATGGATTAAGTACATGTGCATTTGATATTTTAGATGTTCCCGTTCCCACTACCGCTATCTCGGAACCAAATGTTATCATTGAAATTCTGCGAAGCGGGAAAACAAACCAACTTAATGCAGATGCAGAAAAAGTTACAGTATATGGAGATTCTAAAGCTGAGGCAACAGTTGCAGATGCCAAAAGGTTGGCAGAATATGAAAAGAAAGCAGAAGAATTTAATGATTGGATGCAGGTGCAGTCTTATGCAAACCCAAAAGCTCAAGGAATAGGATTAGAAAAAGACAGGCTTGCTATGAGCTATAATCCTTTTGGGTCATATAGCAGTTGCGCTACGTCAAAAGCTGTTAATATTAGAAATCATTCATTAAATAATGAGTATGACTATATCGATTACTTTTGGTCATATTGCGAAGGTGGAGGCCCAGTAGATCATCAATGTTATCCACCAGCACCAATAGCAGCCGACCCGCTACATGTTCCTCCAATAGTAGCCGATCCTGGACCGGGACCCGGTTTAAATGGGCGGTGGCTTGAAATTGGAGCGAGACCTGTAAACTCGGCTGACCCGAGAATTATGCGATTAGGCCTTACTACATCAAGGCAGCCAAGTGGTTATGACAAATGGGCATTTTCATCGAGTTGGATAATAGATCCTATGGTAGTTGATCCCTTAGGGATGCCATATAATGTTGATGAAGTACATCAGGACTTCCCTTATTCTGGTTTAGGCCAAGAATTATTCCATATTAATGATGATGGTGAGTTGGTGATGTATCATTATGTGAATGAGCAGACTTCAGTTCGGAATGTAGCGTTTGTCTTCCGGCAAAACTTTGAGTCGAGTAATCGCTTTAAGTATGTTGCTGCCAATACACCGTGTAATTCTTGTTTTCCTGCCAGCCTACCTACGGTAAGGGATCATATAGGTTGCCAAACATATGAAAAAGCTTTTCCTTACTCTATTCGCAATTCTGTTATTACTGCATCTGCTCAAGCATATTCTAACAAGCGCCCGAAGGTTGGTTTTATCTATGATGCAGAAACAAGTACTACTACTGCGGTAGCCGGACGACTGACGAGTATTTTGGACGGCACAAGCAACCCGCCTGTCTATACAACAGGTATAGCACCCGGAACGTACACCCGTTTTAATTTTACAGGAAGTAGCTCTTCTGCTTTAGTTACAGCAAACCCCAGTTGGAAAATAGGCAACGATATAACGACATATTCCAATAGCGGAGAACCAATAGTAACAAAAGATGATTTAGGAGTTGAAAGTACAGCTCTTTACTCATCCGGGTTTGCGGCAAATCCTGATTATGCTCGAACACTACCAAGTATTTCAGCATGGAATGCTAATAATAACGATGTATATTTTGAGTCATTTGAAAACCATATTTTGACTACTGCTGCTTCGACGAAAGATGCTCATACAGGTGATTACTTTATAGATGTGGCTACAAGCACACTGTATTCCCTTAATCCAAGCTTTGCTTTCCCGGGTACCGGTGCTAAACGTTCATTGATACAATTTTGGTTTGCCTATGAAAATAATAGCGTTGAAGATACTGATATTCCTGAAGTAAAGGTAGGTGGAACTACTCTTACCCCAACATCTATAATTCGTACAGGACGATGGCGCTTGTTTACTACGGAAACTGGGACGGCCCCGTCTGGGGGATCTGCAGTTACTATAAAAAATCAGTCAACTGTAACAAAGATGCATCTTGACGACATTAAAATACAACCATATGAATCCAAAGCAACTTGTACGGTAATAGACCGTAATCTGCGTCCCCGAGCAGTTTTTGGAGATAACCATCTTGCAATGATTATCCAATATGACGGCCGAGGAGTTCCTGTTCGTAAGATTGCTGAAACTGAGCGAGGATATTTTACTATTACAGATGACCATACGAATGTACCCTTAATAGATAGAGGAACGGTTACAAGCGGTCTTGTAACATCAATGGTACAATCAGGGGAAAGTGGTAGAGCAGCACCCAATAAAATGATGCTCAAGAAAGCAAAAGAAGCTAGACCAAACTATAAATCTTGGGTTCCGGAACCGATACCCGGAAATGAGCCGGGAGAATGGAATTCCGACTTCGATGTTTTACAGTTGAATCTTTCACCTGAAAAACAAAATTTCAAGATATTTGGTATTGATTCGGTTAATAAGATATTCGATAAAGAACGGCTAAAAGAAAAGTATAAGATACCTGGGCAATTACCCTCGGTAGATTCAGTTGATATAAAGAAGAAAATTAACGGATTAAAACAAAATCCTATGTTAAAGAAAACATCTGATTCTATTGAAAATGTTCGTACAAATTTTTACCAAAATATGAAAAGAAAGTGAGAATAATTTAGTATGAAAGATATTATAAAATTATTGAGTGTAGTAGGACTGTTCTTTACTTGTAGTTACTCTCTACTTGCACAAACACCATCATCATATCGCGCACTTTGTGATCTCGCCGAACTTTGCCCTTGGGGGGATCCTATATATATGGAAGGTATTATCGATCCGTCACATCCTGACCAAGAATGGGTCTTAATTTATCAAGTAAGAAAGTGTAGCCAAGATTTAGAGTTTAAAATTAATGCATTTAGGTCATCTTCAGTGGGAACAGGTACTATAAAAAGAAGTGATTTGGAAAATCTTTTAGGGGAGGCACTCTCTAAAATAATGGAAAAAGATCATATTTCAGCAATGCTAACATATAAAGGTATTACATTAGCTTCAGGTCAATCTATAGGCGTCAATTGTTATATGAGTTCATGTTGGCGAATACCGGAATATACATCCTCTACATGTTATACAATCGTTTACTCGCATGAACTGGGGTATGATGTAGATCTAGGGTATCCTGAAGAGGTGTTACTTCCTTGTTTTAAGCCGGCTTGCTGTGTATATTCGGCAAATATATCAAAGCGTATTGATTGTCTAGGTATTGAATATATTAAGCAGTTTCGAACAGCTAACTGTGTTGATTATGATCATGATCGATATGACCCTGACCCATATGCAGGTCTATATGTTGGGACTGGTGCTGGTTGCGAACAAGGATTATGTATAGATTACTTCAAGGATGTACGCCCATGAAATCACCATTATATCTATTAGTAAAGTGGATTCTTGCTTTAACGGCTATCGGTAACGCAATGCTTCATGCGCAAAGTAACTTCAAAGTACCTGACAACCATAGTCAAAACAAAGAGCAACAGACAAATATAACAGGCCCAGTAGCAAAACCTTTACTTAAGCAACAAGATATTTTTTCCGACGAAGATACTCTTAGTTCCGCTTCGATGTATCAGGTTATTCAAAAAAATACTCCTATTACATTTTCCGGGTCAGAATATCCAGGGAGTAGCATACTTCTGATTAAAGAACATTCGGAAGACCCTAACCCATATGGTGAGATACCCCTTAATGATGATCCTACTTCGGTACATTGCTGCTCCACATGTGTCAGCAAGTCGTATTTAGATCTTCATTTGCATCTTGGTGGGGACAAACATACTTATGAACAAGGCACTTGGACAGGTGAGTATTTTGTTACAGTATATGTTGAGTTACTAAATGGTACAACAGTGGTTGGCACAAGAACTGAGACATTAAACGTAAGTGCAGCAGATGTAGAGAACGTTTATCGTTTGAATTTGATGCCGCATCACACTAATACTTGTGCTTCATCCGGTGGTGGAGGGCTGGCTCCAATAACAAAAATAGGGATTACTGTAACCGGTGTCGTTTTCACAGGATCATCAATGATCCCTACTAGGGAAGTTCTACGTCTTGATGCGAATGTTTTGGAAGAATATAAAACTTCTGTAGAAGGATGTACATTTTCTGAATCACAAATCATCTCTAGTTTATCTGGGAATCACTACATGGGTATGGCAGTACCATGGGACGGGGAAGGTCCCCCTATTATCTATAATAATCCAGTAAAATTCTCATGGCATTTTCCAGTAACATGCCTTGATGAGTTTCCTTCTTATCAAGTTCAGATACTTCGACTATATAATATAGATAAAACTGAATATGAACCGGATGATATAGCAGCAATTGTGGATTGGAATCAAGCATTAACATTCGTTGTTGAAGGAAAAAAGAAAGAAATAGTGCTCACTCTCCCGGAAAAAACAGGGTTCTATGTGTGGAGGGTTAGACCTATAGGTAGTTATTATGGTGGGATCACTAATCCACGTGATTGGGGTAATTGGTCAGAAGCACCATCCCAAGGATATCATGAAATTAACTGGACTTCTTGTAGTGGTGTAGAATGCGGTTTGTTCTATTATGACCCTGATAACTTTGATCATAATAAAAACTGGGTCTATAGCCGTACATTTACAGAAGATGATACCCGTGAGCCAAAGATATTTGAATCAATTACTTATACGGACGGTCTTGGACAGCCGGAGCAAAGCCAAAGCATTTCGCAAGCAGATAATACTTTATTTGCACAACAATATCTTTATGATTTGTCGGGCAGGGCAAGTATTCACCCAATCCCGTCTCCCGTTGAACGTCCGCACCCGTCCGCGCCTGCCTTACCATTATATTTAAATTACCTTCCTGAATTGACGACTAATTCAACTGGAGCTTTGTATGGACCAAGTGATGTAGAATACGCTCATAATTCGGCACATGACCCAGAGGAAATACCTGCAAACAGTTTGTCCCATGAATATTTTTCAGATAACAATACGGATATATCCGTACCAAATGCCGATGGTTATCCCTTCTCACAATCCCGTTATTATCCTGACGGAAGGGTAAAAGAAGTAAGTGGCATTGGAACAGAACATCGCCTTAATGCAGGAAAAACGACAAAAATATATTATTCTGGTGCTTCTGAAACAGAATTGGTTTCGGTATTTGGCAAAGAAGCTCCAAATCCATCTTCTGTTACAAAAGTTGTTACAGTAGACCCTGATAAAGTCGCCTCTGTAAAATATACCAATAAAGAAGGACAGGTGATAGCTACCTGCTTAATGAATAACGGTGAAATTACCGGACACTATTCTGAGACAGATGGATATAATATTATCAATGGTGAATCAGGTGGTCCTTTACTCAATCTTATCAGTGAAAAGGTCAATGCTATTGAGATACACGATGACATTTCGGGTGGAAAATATAAGGGTAGCGGAACGTTCAGCGCAAGCAAATCTTTTACAATTCTAAATGCGTCTGAATCGCACCCTGTACGAATTTCATTTACCTATGAGGTTATTCCTCCGATAATGAAAATTAACGAATGCTTTGAATATTGCGCTGATTGCAAACTCAAACAGAAAATTCGTGTCATCAATCATACCACAGGCAAACCAGTGACACCAGCTTATGAACCTACAATCAGCACCCCAGCTGTGAGTCCTTGTTCCAGCCGTGAACCCCAAACACTTACTATCACTCCGCCTTACATAGACATAACCGAGCCCGGTACATATGATGTAGAGCGTATTGTAGAGCAAGGTACTCCCAAACCTGATCTCAATGACTACTTAAAAACACCCTTCCCAACGCTCGAGTCTGTTTATGAAAAAATATTTAGCTCAACATCACTTACTCCACCTGGTCCAACTTCCTCAGATGAAACTGCTCACATGTATTATAAAACTCTTCTTAATTATTATAATCTCAATTATGGTGATCACATCTACCCAAAAACTTCTGGAGATACTTGGTTCAGACTAAACAACGAAGCCAACACAATTTTTTGTGACAATTTCTGGCTTCCTAAAAAGGAATGTGAGCCAGAGCCTTGCGACGACCCAGTGCATTTGGATTTTGAGTTGTACCTCTTTAGAGAAGTTACGGAAAATACCGGTCTTGAAGCATCAGACTGGGAAACGGCAAAAACGTATGTGCACGATCACCCGGATGAATTTGATCTAAACCAGTATTTTAAACGGTGGGATGCACCTACAACAGGTAGCGATGGAAAGTTTCCGACCGGAGCAACACTCCCATACTATTTAACGGGATCAAATCCGTATGGAAGACAACTTTTCAATGACATTGTAAAGAATATGATCAATGAAACCGGATTTTGCGCATATAATTGCAAAAAATTATGGGATGCTTGGCGTTTGGCAGTAGCTGAGTATAAACGGCGTTTACGCAAGGATAAGGTTCTTAATCTTCATGTTGGTGATAAAATTAAAATTGAGGAATCTGGGATATACTTTGACTTGTTGGAAAGATTTCTTGATAATGCCGGAAGAAAACTGAGTGTTAAGATTCCACCCTTAAATTATTCATCACCTGCATACACTTTTTATGATGGTACTACAGGTTATTTGCGTTTTCCGTATAAAATTCTCCCTGTAAACAGCTCAGAGCTTCCTTATGATAAATGCTACACCCAAATGTATCCTGACCCTGAACCAGTTACCGGTGAGTTCTGTCCTACAGTATTTCCAACAACTAATCTTATTGAGGGTGTACCAGAAAAATGGGCAAAATATGATCAAATCCGCCAGTGCTTACAAGGAGAGCATATCGATATCAGTAAAAGTTCCATTATCAAAAAGCTGGGATTGTACGGGTGTGTTCCTCCCTCAACTCCCTTAGAGAAAGAATCTATAGTAACAAAGGCTGATATTCCGACAGACTGGCAAAAGTATTTCGATTGTTTGAAAATAGCGGGAGAAAAACAAGAAAATGATTGCAACTCAAGTTGTGAAAAACGACGGGAAGAATTCAAGAAATTGATATGGGATGAATATACTAATCCCACATTTACCCCCGGATTCGCACCATTCCACAAATACTTGGTAGGAACGCAACGTCCAGATAATTCTGTAGTGCTGAAAAGTGACCTTGATGCTTTTACAGAAGAGGAGTTCTTATGCAGGGTTGAGGCTTTAATGGCTAATTGCAAGGGCTATTGCAATGTCCCTAATCTTAGCTTTGATATACATACCGGTCTTCCTTGGCTTCCGGATGCAGAAGTTGATGATGCTCATCTTGGAGATCCTGCATATGAATCGGATGTTGATAAATATAATAAAAGGATGTTAGGAAGTCCTAAAGTTCATCTGTATGCTATTCCCTATGATGCGACTCCTGACCCCGATATCGATTGTCCTCCACAGTACGTATTTAATAACTGTGCTATTTATAGCCGTATGTATTTGCTTGCTAAGTATCTAACAGAGAAATACCAAAAAATGAGCAAGGAAATAGATGTACCGACCTCTGGTTATTTTGGCACTTTAGCTAAGGAGTATCTTGAACAGAGTGGTGTCACTATTCCTAGTTGCTATGATGTTGGAGGAAGTGCTTACGCTGCCCTTCAGAGTATTATCGTGAATCCTGGTCAATATGGAGAATTTCTCGTACAAGGTTTCGATGATTGTGGATGTTTTCTAACATTTAGAACCAGTATCCTAAGTGGTACTCCAGCTGTGCCGCATCCATGGGTAGTTGAGCTGAATTCATATTATAATGATGTATGGGGAATGAAACTTGCTAGCCCTGGAGTAATGTCGGCAGATACTGCGAATACCTCCTCGGCTAATCCTTCTGAGTACTATACGGTAATGCCGTATAATTCTGGAGCAACGTCAGGTGCATTATACAATCCGGATATAGAAACACGTACCGAACAGCTGTTGGAGCGATTGCGTTTTTATAATGTCAATGGAAGAACAGATAGTATGGCTGCATTCAAACGCAGCAGTACGGTCGATAGTATGGTAGTAATGGCAGGTGACGAATTATGTTTTGGAATTATTCATACCGGGCTTGATGAGATTATCCATGTTGAGAATCCCTCAGATTCTATCTATGGAGGTACATGGCGTTCCTATAATGTGGGTTTAACTTTACCTGTTCCGGGACCAGGGATGTCTATAGAGGAAAGAGGGTTTAATTACAATATTCATGCTGCGTCAAAAACAGGAACAAATCTAAACTCCTTAGGGTTTACACATGGAAGTTCCTTCCAAGTGGATTCCCTTTCGAATATTACAGATTTGACTGTTGACGGAACCTCTGACGAGCTTTTTAATTTGGCAGCAGCTCCTGAAGTAACTGGGTCTCAGAAATTTACAGATGTAATCGGCAGGTTCGAACAAACACCTGAAGGGTATCTCTCTTTTGTTGACTATGCGAGTGGAAATATACAAGTATATGATTACATTCAGTTTGATAATTATACTACAAAAATCATTGGTGATGAAGACTGTGCAGAATCACCGCTTTGCAATATTGCAACATGTAGTATATGTGTAAAATGGGAATTACCGCCTACTGTGCTTGTAGGTGATGTGCCAAGCAAATATCGTCCGATGAGTTGTGAAGAGAAGATTATCGCAGCCATCAAAAAGCAGGTGGCAAACGAATATCAAAAAGCACTGGAAAAGATTCGTGAGCGTTTCGACGTTGCTTATAAAACTGGTTGTAAGGCAGGTGATATAGTTGATAAGCTTGGTGTGAGTTATGGTGATGAATATTATCACTATACACTGTATTATTATGACCGTAGCGGTAATCTTGTGCAAACAGTACCGCCGAAGGGAGTTGATATTCCACCGGTTTCTCCGTTGATGACCAGGGGCAATATGCCTAAACATGCAAAACGTAATGTCACGCCGACTTCGACTCCGACACCTGAATATTCATCCACGTATGCATACAATGCCTTTAACCAGTCAGTTGAGCAAAACACAATTGATGGTGGACAGACAACATTTGCGTATTCACGTCAAGGGCTTTTGCGCTATTCGCAGAATGCTCGGCAGCGTGCAACACCTGGCCGCCTGTTTTCGTTTATCCGGTATGATGACAAGGGTAGAGTAATCCAGTCAGGACAGGCAACCTGTGCTACCTGTAGCACAGGTGTATCCACATCATATTTACAAGAACATGCAGTAACGGATGATATAGACGACTTACCGATTGCATTGACAGGTGGTAATTCTATCCAATTTACTACGACGACGACGTACTCGGTACCACCACCTTCCTTTCCACCTCCCTATAACGGTATAGGGTTAGTTCAGCATAATCTGCGTAACAGGGTCAGTCATACAGTTTATGACGAATGCGGTGGGTACAATCCTGCAGGTGCGGGCGACCAACTGATTGCCGGAAGTACGTACAGACGTGTAATAACATATTATTCCTATGATGTTGCAGGGAATGTGGAGTGGATTATTCAGGATATCCCTGCTTTGAATGGTACAAGTGGATTTTCCGAACGTCTTGCTACGAAAATTGATTATCAATATGACCTTATCAGTGGAAGGGTCAATATGGTGTCGTTCCGGGTTGGGTATAAGGAGCGCATTTTCGTACGGTATAATTATGACGGCAA
>CALMMI010000052.1 GCA_937868245.1 uncultured Ignavibacteria bacterium
TGGAAAACCAATATCCTTCGGTTAGGATTATCTCTAAAATACTCACCCGGTAAAAAACGCGAAGTTCAGATTCAGCACATTCAGGAAGAGAAGAAAGAAGAAACTCCTGTCGTAATCGCTGAAATTCCCAAAAATAGAGAGCAAACACCTGTAGATACCCCAAAAGTACACATTACTGCAGTTGGTGTTGAGCCAAAAGGTATTGAAGTATCCAACCCGATTCTCCGTATCGAAGAATTCACTTCAACCATTATGACTTCCCTTTTGAATTACGTTTTCTTTGCACCTAATTCTTCAGAGATTCTGCCACGTTACACACGGTTGGATAAAAATCAAGCAGAAGATTTTACTCCTGAAAAGGTGAACTCGGCAGACAAACTGAGTACCTACTATTATATATTGAATATAATAGGTAAAAGAATGCAGCAGAAACCTACTTCAAAAATCACACTGACCGGGTGTGTGAACGATTATGCTGAGGAAAAAGGTAATCTTACACTAGCAAGAAATCGTGCAGAAAGAATTAAAAGCTATATAATGAATGTGTGGGGAATCTCTCCAACCCGTATTACCGTGAAAGAGCAACTTCTGCCTGCGAAGCCTTCAAATGTTATGACTACAGACGGCGCGGAAGAAAACAGGAGGGTAGAAATAACCACCGACGACGAAGAGCTACTTGCACCTAGAATTACCAATGATACTCTTCGCACAGTAAATTATCCTATAATCAGGTTTAAGCCGGTTGTCCCTTCTGAGATAGATTCAAAACAATGGACATTAACTGCTGCTCAAAACTCAAAAACCATAAAAGAATTTTCCGGTAAGGACGCTCCTCCCCCAAAAGTTGACTGGCAACTATCGGATAAATCTACAATTCCACGATACTCAGCTCCGGTTGAATTTACACTCGCTGTAAAGGATGAGGCAAATACAGTTATCAAGAATAGCGGTGAATTGCAAATAGATATAGTTTCTCTCTCCAAAAAGCGAAGTGAAAAACGAGGTGATATGGAGATTGATATGTACAGCCTTATACTGTTCGATGTAAAGAGTGCAGAACTTACTCCGGCTAACAAAAGCATCATGCAGCTTATTAAACCACGAATAAAGAAAGAAGCAAGTGTAGTAGTAATGGGCTACACCGACCGTGTGGGCGAGTTAACATTTAATCTTTCACTTGCAGAAAGCAGGGCAAAGAGCATTGCTGCGTTCCTGGGTAAATCGTATGATGTAACTACAGTGTCAAAAGGCAATTCTAATCTTTATGATAATAACCTGCCAGAGGGCAGGTTTTACTCACGAACTGTGGAGATTGAGGTGCAGACTCCGGTGAAGTATTAGATGTATATTACTGAATTTTCACTCAGCCATAAATTAATAGTAAGAGACTAAAGATGAAAACATTTGTTATTCCTTTACTATGTTCTATTTGTTTGCTGATTTTCGCCTCATGCAGAGAGGGCATTGCACCGATTACGGGAGGAGAAGTACTGCCCAAAATCGATACGCTTGATTGCGCTCCTCCCACGTTTCGCCCTGACGGATACCCTCTCTCTCCACCTTCGTCTGTTCATAAATTGCAGTATGTATCCGCCGATGGCACAGCGATAGCGTATATAGTGAATGAAAATACAATCAAAATTCTAGATGTAAAATCGGGTATGACAGAAACCTATACCCCACAAACAATGATGCCTCCGAATGTTTTGTTCAACGGTTGTTTTGATTTACGTTGGTGTCCGTATGACAATAATAAGCTGTGTTTTATGTTCGTCACTTCAATAGATACAGTTGGTGACGGTCAGGAAACAATTTACGGGCAGAACCTTTTTGTACTTTATAGGAAGGGAAATAAGTTTGAGAGAGTAAATTTGCCACTTATTTCTAATAAAGCTGGCCCTGAAGGCTTAAATCTTCTTGGTTGGCTTGCAGGTTCAACTCCTTCCATAGATTCCTTATTCCTTGGATATAGTAGAAAGTCAATAGCAGTAAGAGGAATTGTTGTACTTCAAGAAAGTAAAATAATTCCAGTAGAAGAATTAGAGAATTTTAGAAAGAATGGCTCAATAGTAAATTACTCATATAGTCCTGATCATAAGCATAGTATTTGCTTGATAACAGGCAATCGAGTCTCACCCCGTGGCACAGTAATCTATATTGATGGTATTCCGTTACAATTTCCCGGTGATACTTTGGCTCAACTTCATCGAGCATCTTGGTCTCCTGATAGTAAAAAAGTTGCAATTGACTTAATGCTTGACAGACAGACTACACCGCATTACGAAACAGTTTGGATAATAGATGTTGAAAAATGGTCAAAAGATCATCCTGCTGAAGTTCCTGTCCAAAAGATTGATTTTCAAAAACGATTCTGCATGTATAACTTTGTTGGAGGACCAATGGGATGCGAATTTCTAACCAGCACCAGGTTAGTTGTTTCCTCCTGGCACGACGGCGATATGCTTTGCCCATTATGGGAAATAACAACAGACGGGCGGCTGTTACGTCAACTAACAAATTAGGTAAAAAATGACTACGAATTTACAGTGGTTATTCATGATTTCAGTACTTATGAATAATCCCCTTCGGCACTATTTTTGCTAATACAACTTTTCTATTATGACTAATAATTAAGTTGGGTTTTATACAAAGATAAGTTATATTGCCAACCCTGAATATGGCGTATTGCCCTCGGATACGATATTTTTTTATTTCTAAAAGGAGGTTAACATGGTTCTATCTAAGAGACCTACAGTTTTCTTAGCCATGATACTCTGCTCGTGGGGAGCGATTGGGAGTTTGGATTTCGGGCATACACTGTATGCTCAGCAAACCTCGAATCGGTCGCAACAAGCAAAAACAACCACACAACCCCGCGCAGTTTTTCCGGATGAATATTCCGATTTCGATGAAAAAACTGCACCCGGCACAGCAGGCAATGAAGTTGTCAGCCAAAAGTTAGAAAAAGCACGTCAAAAATACCTTCGTGCATTATCTATGATAGAAAAGAAGGATACATCAAACGCAACTGCGCAATTTGAATCTGCAATCGATATTTTGCACAGTTTGGCAAATTACCCAAGTATTGAGCAAAACGAAGATTTTACCGATTTGGCTCAGTCCATCATTGAAGACTACGAAAGCTATATCCAAAATATAGATAAACTTTCGGAGAATTCTTCTGCATTTCTCCTTCGTGAGAAATTATTCCAGGAAGTAGATGCTTTTTCTCGCGATCACAAGCCTGAAGTAACTACAATCAAAACAAGCACACCTCCGAAGTTTCCAATCAGCTCAACACTTCCGTCGCTTACAATCCCACTTGTTAATAATGAACCTGTTGAAAAAAGCATAGCTTTTCTTACACAGGATAAAGGTCGTAAGTTTTTTAAACGCTGGCTTGAGCGCAGTGCACGCTGGTTTCCGATGATGAAGCGTATCGCTAAAGAAGAAGGAATGCCCGAGGAGATTATTTACCTTTCGATGATTGAAAGTGCGTTAAATCCTAACGCTGTATCACCATCGAAGGCAGTTGGTTTATGGCAATTCATGCGCCCTACTGCTTCGGATTTCAACCTTAATGTAAATATGTGGGTGGACGAACGCCGTGACCCTGAAAAATCAACACGTGCGGCTATGCGCTATTTACGCTACTTATATAATGAGTTTGGCGATTGGCATTTGGCACTTGCAGCATATAACTGCGGTCCGAATGGTGCAATACGCCGCGCACTTGCTAAAGCAAAAGCGGAAAAATCTACGTTTTGGGATATTCGCGAAAGCCTCCCGAGAGAAACCAGAAATTATGTTCCTCTCTATATTGCAACTACGCTTATTACCTTAAATCCTGAAAATTACGGATTTACAACAGATGATTTGCAGTATGAACCTGAATACAAATATGAAGTTTGCCAGATAAATGAACCGATAAGTATTAAATCTCTCGCAAAATGCGCAGATTTATCGGTAGAAGAACTCAGATTGCTTAACACTGAACTTGTAAGTATCTGTACTCCTCCCGAATGCGGAACATATACTCTAAAAATTCCTCCGGGCAAACGTGATTTGTTCACACAACATTTGGCAAGTTTGAGCGGTGATGAAAAACGTCCGTGGGTGATGCACGAAGTTAAAAAAGGCGAAACTCTTGCAACAATATCAGCACTCTACGGTGCAAATACTCAAGAGATTGCTTCACTCAACCAAATTACAGGTTATCGCGCTAAACTAAAACGCGGCTCATCGCTAAGGATTCCAATTGAAACCTCGTCGTCACTCAATGCTACTTCCCTTGCAATGAGCGAACCGAAACAAAACGACAATACTATCTCGAATTCAACTGAACCTGTAGTTACACCTCAAACTGGTGTTTCATCAAATACACTTTCAATTCCTAAACCAATTGAAATAGCAAAAGAAAAACCTGTGGAATTTTTCCCCAAGGAAAAGCAAGCAGAACAAATAACTGTTGAAAGAGAAAAATCAATTACACATACCGTTCTTTCCGGCGAATCGCTCTCTAGCATCTCCGAACGTTATGGTGTACGCCTTACAGATCTTCGTAATTGGAACAATATCTCGATAGGTAATGATAATCTTCAAATCGGCAATAAGTTAATCATAGCTTCTACACAGGAAGCAATGGCATCAGCAGCAAGCCAAAAAGCAATTGATCGCGTAACAAGCAGCCGTGGTTCTGTAATCTCACACAAAATACGCAGAGGTGAAACCCTTGCTCAAATTGCTGATGATTACAATACAACTATCGATGCAATCAAACGAATCAACAAACTAAAACGCACCGCTACTATCGTAGCCGGCGAAGAAATCAAAATTCCAACTTCTGCTTCACTCCTTGCAAAATCTTCAATCCATGAACGTGTTCCTGCTCGTTTGGCAGGAACTACAGTACGTTATCATCGTGTGGCTAAGGGAGACAATTTGAGTGTTATTGCAGCTCTTTACGGTGTAAAAGAACAAGATATTCAAACATGGAATCCATCGATGAAAGGTGACAAGATTATCGCAGGTGAACAACTTAAAGTTTACACTGGTAATCTTTCAAAAGGAAGCGGCGAGGCTCAATCCAGAGAAATATCACACCTTCCGAAACACTACACTGTTAGAAAAGGCGATACCCTTGCTGAAATTGCAAACAAATTCGGTGTATCTGTATCTACTATCCGCACAAAGAATAAACTTGCAGGCAAATCGGATATTCGTGCCGGTCAGACATTAAGAATCCAATAAAAAAACTGTAACTATATCTTATAGAACGGATTGCTTCTAAACATTGAAGCAATCCGTTTTTTTTGTTTGGTAACATAAGTTTGAAAAAATGGTTATAGAATAATGTGATTTTTTAGAATTCAAAAGATTGTTTTTAGACATGACATTGGTCATATTTTTTACTATCCGGATGTTGTAATTTTGTTTGTTAAATACTAATATTCCATCTTTAGATTTTTGATATTACAACACATTACACAAAGATAGAGAATTGAAATATCATAACTTATCGAGCGTGACTTATTAATTTCCTAAGAGTATAAGACGCTGAAAATGTACATTGATTCTTTATGAGGAGGCAGCTGTTTAAGCGACAATTTTTATACTTTAATCCCGTTTCAAACGGCATGAACACACGGTAAGCCCTCAAGAAATTTTTTTAGCACTTTCTACCACTGTTCTATTTGAGTTTAACTTTTAAGATACAAGACATTCTACAATGAAACTAAAATATATACTGATTGTACTGATTTTAGGGGTTTCTTTTGAAACTTCAAAAGCACTTCCCCAATTTTCGCTTTTGAGCGGAAATAAATGCCAAAATTGCCATATCAATTCACAAGGCGGAGGGCTGCGTTCGGATTTGGGGTGGTATTCATTTAATGAACAATCTCTTATTAAGCCGGAAAGCGTTGGTTTGGGATGGCTTTATGGTGAGAATAACACTTGTAATACTTTTTTGGACGATAATATTTTGACGGTTGGTACTGATATTCGCTTCCAAT
>CALMMI010000053.1 GCA_937868245.1 uncultured Ignavibacteria bacterium
CGGAATGCAGCACTGGCTGAACTTCTGTATTCATCCGGTTTACGTATCAGCGAATGCGTGAATCTACAACTTGAAGATATTGATCATTCACGTTCAACTGTGAAAGTGATGGGGAAGGGCAGAAAGCAGCGTATTGTGCCGATTGGCGGTATGGCTATGAAGGCAATAAACGAATATCTCAAAATACGTTCTTCGCTTGTTACCCCTGCTTCGGGAGCATTTGTATTCTTGGGGGATAAAGGCGGTCAACTAAATCCTGCAATGGCATATAAGATTATCCATAAGGCAATGACAGGAGTAACCGATTCAGCTCAGAAAAGTCCTCATATTCTCAGGCATTCTTTTGCAACACATCTTTTGGATAATGGAGCGGATATTTCGGCGGTCAGTGAAATGCTTGGTCATGCATCGCTGGATGCTACACAAATCTATACCCATGTATCGGTGGAGAGACTCAAAAGCGCATATAAGAATGCGCATCCAAAGGCGTAGTGATTTTCTTTGAAATGTATATACTCTATGTAACCCTTTGGGATGTATTGATTAAGATTTCCCGCAGAGATCACAGAGTTAAGTCGCAGAGTTTCACAGAGAAATGAAAATTATCAGCAAAGTGATAAAATTGACTTAAATTAGCATCTGATTTTCTGATTCACAACCCTCCTCTCTTGTCAAATTAAGCAGCAATATGACAAAAACATCGGGACATATTGATTGGTTCATTCTTTTATCCGTCGTAGGGCTAATGCTCTTCAGCGTAGCATTTGTTTATAGTGCAAGCTCATCATTTGCAATGGTTAAATTTGGTTCGAGCGAAAAACTGTTCTGGAATCACGCAGTCCGTGTTCTGATTGGTTTGGGAGCAATTATCCTTTTTGCGCGAATTGATTACCATAAATGGGAGAAGTTCACAACCCCTATACTTCTGCTTGCTTTATGTTGCCTTGTATTTGTTCTTGTTACAGGTATAAAAGTAAAAGGTGCTGCACGCTGGATTCATATAGGCTTTATCAATTTCCAACCTTCCGAATTCGTAAAATTTGCTTTGGTACTCCATATATCTGCACTCGCAGCAGCAGCTAAGGATTACATTTCTGATTTTCGAACGGGTATGCTGCCGTTATTGATTTGGATAATGATTACATGCGGCTTGGTAGCAGCCCAACCGAACCTATCAACTGCATCGGTGATATTCCTGATAACTGCAATTATTATGTTCGTAGGGAACGCACCGCTCAAGAAACTGGGATTGATAGCGGCAGGAGGATTTGTAATGGCTGCAATCTATGCTGTTTCTGCACCATATCGGTTGAAACGTATACTTGCATTTATCGGTTCAGGCGAAGGCACTGCATCCGAAGTTATTAATTACCAGCTTCAACAGGCGGTCATTGCTTTTGGAAACGGCGGGATCTTCGGTGTTGGTCCCGGACAGAGTTTACAGCGGGATTTCTTTTTACCGGAAAGCTACGGCGATTTTGTTTTTGCAGTTGTAGGCGAAGAATACGGGTTCTTTGGGGTATTATTGATTATTACCGCTTTCGGAATAATTCTTTGGCGAGGGTTCAATGTTGCTAAAAATGCCCCGGATTTATTCGGTCGGCTTTTGGCAGTTGGAATAACGGTTACTCTTGCACTTTATGCGTTTATCAATGCCGGGGTAACGTGCGGTGTATTACCCACAACAGGCTTACCGATGCCATTTATCAGCTACGGTGGTAGTTCCGTGTTCTTTTCAGCAGCAGCTGTAGGAACACTCCTTAATATTTCTGCACAGGCTGGTGTTTATCCAAATAAATCAAAATAAAAGTGGATGTATCGTACTGAATAAGTCTTGATTTTTAATTACTTGTGGATAACTATCTGTCATTTAAAAAGAAAAGTTTTTGGTTATCTTTGCTTAAAAGGGTAATTTTGTGATTGAAATTTAGGAAAGCAGGTAAATATGGCAACCTCAAGTTCACCCGAAGGCTCTCCTGAAGGTGATAAAAATGAAGGTGAAAGAAAGATTTACCGCGAACTTGCTCCGTATATGGCTCTGGGTTCGCAGATGACGGCAACGCTTGTTGTTTTCGGCTTACTAGGATGGTGGATAGACAGTAAATTCCAAACATCGCCTGTTTGGCTGATAATATTACTGGTAATCGGTGTTATTGTAGCGATGGTGGGATTTATCCGAACCGCTCTCAAAGCAAAATAGATACGTTCAATACTTTAGTTGAATTCATGGAATTACTAAGTGGACTTCAGCAAATCACTTTGGTTGTCGGTCGGATTGGCGCAAGCCATCTGCATAGTAAATGTACTCCTCGGCTGCCTGATAGCTCGGCTCACATTTCATAGGAAATTTGAGAAGTTTGTCGGGATTGTCATTGGTAGTATGGCAGCGCGGCTTATAATGGCTGCAATTATCGTTTGGGTTTGCATCTCGATTCTCAAAGTCAATAATGTCGGTTTCTCAATTTCATTTTGCATCGGTACGTTTATTTTCCTTTTCGTTGAAATCCTTTACTTCCATTCTCTTGCAGATTCGCCGGAGATGAAGAAAAGACCAAGAAAATAGTTTAGTAATGTCAGTTTTTACAACCGGCATTTTTCTACAAAAGTAAAGAGGAGCAGTTTTAATATTTGCCCCCTATATGAAAATGAAAAGTATTCTCTAATTTAAGAGCCTGATAACTTTCCTCCAGCTTGCCTATTATTTGATTGATATACACAATGAATCAAGACAGTACAGCACAACACTCCGAACAAGTACAAACTACTGCCCCTACTGAGACTGCAGGGCATGGTCCTGCAACTGAGCATTCCGAGAGTATTCCACCGGCACAAGTATTTACACATCTTTTAGGCGAACTTGGAGACCATCACGGTTTTTATATTTTCTCCCATAAAGTATGTGATTTGCCGTATATCTTTTATGATAAAGATAATGGTCTAAATGTTTATACTTCTCCGGAAAAGCTGGAAGCATCAGGAAAATACACTCTCCATCACGGTCATCCGAAACGCGCAAACGAAGAAAAAGGTCCTGCCTTGGATTTATCGGTTACAAACTTTGTAGCCTTCCAATGGCTTGGTTTTGTAATTATGCTTATCCTGTTCGGAATAGCAGGTCGTAAAGCAAAGAAAAACCCAACAACCGCTCCAACAGGAATCCAGAATATGCTCGAGGCACTCGTGGTGTTTATCCGCGATGAAGTTGTGCGTCCTAACCTGCCTACGAACAAACTTGTTGATAAACTTACTCCGTATTTCCTTTCGTTGTTCTTCTTTATTCTGATTCTGAATTTGTTAGGACTTATCCCCGGCGGACACTCGGCAACTGCTGCAATCGGTACTACCGCAGGTTTGGCAATTACAACATTTTTGGTGGTAAATTATACAGCATTTAAAGAAGCGGGTGTAAAGGCATGGTTACATCACCTTTTAGGGGGTGCTCCGGTATTTCTTGCACCGATTATGGTTCCTATTGAAATCATCGGTTTGTTTACAAAGCCGTTCGCACTTACGATTCGTCTTTTTGCAAATATGTCGGCTGGGCACATAGTTTTACTGTCATTAGTCGGTTTGATTTTCTTCTTTCAGACTATGCTTGTTTCTCCTGTTTCAGTAGGATTCTCGGTATTCATCTATTGCTTGGAAACGCTTGTTGTGTTCTTGCAAGCATATATTTTTACAATGCTTTCGGCGGTATTTGTAGGTCTTGCTCTCGGCGATCATGTTCATGAAGAACATGCTCATTAATTTTGGTAATAATATCAATTATTGTTTTTATTTTATTTCACATTCATAAAAGGATAGAAAAATGAATCCTCAAGGTTTAGCATGGTTAGCCGCCGGTCTTGGCGTAGGTATCACAGTATTTGGTGTTGGAACAGGTATCGGTCCACTTGTAGCTGCTGCGCTTGAAGCAGGTGCACGTCAACCGGAATCAGCAAAAGATGCTCGTACAACTATGATTATCGGTGCTGCGCTTATCGAAGGTGTTGCACTTTTCGCTATGGTTATCTGTATTCTTCTTGCAGTTAAATAAAATTATATTTTGTCGTGCTTCTGCTTCTGTTCAGGTGCAGAAGCGCGACTTTTTTTTATTTACATCACAGAAATTCACGGTTGAAATTGAAACTACTACCACAGCACATTTAGTGAGCTGAATCATACTTCATATCTTTTCACAAGTATTCCTTTTCACAAGTATTCGGAGAATTATTATGAATAAGCATATTCTTTCTACCATTAGTTCAGCTTTGATGATAATGCTGCTGCTGGTTTCTTCAGGTTGCGACAGTTCAATTGCCAATCCTCAGGAAGGTGATTTGGGCGTGTCTGCAATTGTTGACGGTTATGCGTTCCTGCCGAAGGTATTTTCAGCAACTCGTTCATCTCTCAGTACTGTTACTTCAGTGAAAATAGAATCTTCGGGAAGTTTAACATTTCTTGACAATCAAAAGAAGGGTACCCTTACTATAAATTTGACAAATGTTAAGGGGACAGGAGAGTATGCGTTCGGAGGTGGGATTGCCGGTTTTAATAGTGCAACGTATGTGTACGACACAGTTAGATATAATCCTTTTTCGCAGCGTGATGAAGTGGTTGATAAAAGTTATTCTACTTCTTCCGGAAGCCCAAATGTAGGTAAAGTGAATGTAACATCATTTTCAGATACAGAAATAGCAGGAACATTTGATTTTACAACGGTAAATATTGAAACTATAGCTAATGGAGTTAAAGATACCACATATAAAGCAGTTGTTGGCGGAAGATTCCGTGCAATATTTGGAATCTAATATTTATCACTATAAACTTAAATTTTCTAACTATTCAGCCAATTTATTATGAAAATTCGTATCCTCACTATCATAGTATCATTAGTAACAATGTATGTGTCGGTTTCAGCACAGAGTATTAGAGCTACCCCTGAAGAACCTGCAAAAGCACCAGGTGCTGAATCCGCTAACCCTGATATTTTCCCGATGAGTGTTGGTGCATATATTGGTGGACGTGCCTGTGTAAATGCCGGTGAAATTCCTACCGGTACTAAAACCGGTCTTTCAATGAATGGTGTTCCTGATTTTGGTGCAACCTTTTATGTGCCCTTTACTACAACAGGTAGTTCTAATATTGGATTTAATCTTGCTTTTGGATATACATCATTAACAGTGGTTTCCAAACCTGAATCCGGTGTAACTGACGGAACCACACTTGTGCCCAAATTGAGCTATTTTGCAATTACACCAACGTTCTATCTAAAAGGAATATCTGTTGGTGTCAACATAGGTATCCCAACTGGTTTAACATATTTCAATAAAGATGAAACTATTAAAGCTCCAGGTCAAAAAGATTTATTGAACACATTGGTATCCTTTCATTTTGGCGGGATAATACCCATTTATTATGATGAGTTCGGACGCTTCAATTTCTTGATTTCGGGTAGCTACCCACTAGGGGATGTAGGTAAAATTTACGGAAACGATTATGCTCCTGTTCCGGCTTCCCTCTCGCTTGGAGTAAGCTATGTTGTAAATTTAATGGGTAACTAATATTCATCATTAAGTTGGTGAAATATATTTTGACGGAATAACGTATAGGACTTGCTTCTCATATTACTGATACATTCAAATTATAGTTATGGAAAATCTACTTAATGTTTCGCCCGGTCTGATTATTTGGACTCTTTTGAACTTCCTGATATTTCTCGGGATAATAGGCAAATTTGGTTTTAAGCCATTGCTTGCTTCGCTAAAAGCCAGGCAGGAAGGCATTACAAATGCAATCAGCGAAGCTGACCGCATTAATGCCGAAGCTCGTTTGCTTATGAAAGAAAATCAAGATAAAATGACATCGGCTCAGCAGGAAATGATGAACTTGATTAAAGAAGGCAAGCATCAGGCAGACGCGTTAATCCAATCAGCCCACGAAGAAGCGGAACGCGTAAAGCGCGTTAAAATGACTGAAGCACTTCGCGAAATCGAACGTGAAAAGGAAGCTGCGCTTCAATCATTACGTGCTGAAACTGCATCGCTGGTTGTACAGGCAACAGCAAAAGTGTTAGGCAGCACTATGAACGCTGAAAGCCATCGTGCATTAATTGAATCGTATATTGACGAAGTATCGAAAAACTAATAATTTCATTCTCGCACATTATCAGCCATGATCAATACCCGCATTGTAAAACGATATGCATTGGCACTGTTCGGTTCACTTAAACATGACCAGATTGAACAAGTTTACCAAGATTTGCTTTCCGTTCAAGCTATAATTCGTCAATCAAAAGATTTGCGAACTTTCCTCAATAGCCCGGTAGTTCCTCACAATAAAAAACAAGAAATCATTAAAGAAATTTTTGGTAAAACGATTGGTCAAACAGCTCAGGATTTTCTTTATCTGATTGCAGAAAAACGTCGCGAGAGTATGCTCAGTGAAATTATCGATTCCTTCGAGAATTTGTATAATATGCAAATGAATCTCTTGCCTGTCGATTTTACTACCGCTGTGGTGTTAGATGCAGATTTGCAGCAAAAATTAGCACAGACCGTTGCCGATGTGACGAATAAATCAGTGATATCAAAATTTATGGTTAATCCTGAACTTCGTGGGGGAGCTGTTGTGAAAATTGATGATATGGTTTTTGACGGTAGTCTGCGCCATAATCTTGAAAATCTATATAAGGATCTTGCGGGAGTTGATATGCCTCTCTCGTTGCAAAATAAATTGTCGGTAAAATGATTGTCACTGTTCTAAAAAAAGCACAAAAATAAAACTTATAAATATTATTAAACAAAGGTAAGAATATGGCTGAAGTTCATCCAGAAGAGATTTCCGCGATTTTGCGTCGCCAACTTTCCGGTTATGAAAACGAAGTTGATGTATATGAAGTAGGTACAGTTCTGCAAGTAGGCGACGGTGTAGCTCGTATCTATGGCTTAACAAAGGTTATGGTTTCGGAACTTGTAGAATTCCCTAACGGAGTTATGGGAATGGTTCTTAATCTTGAAGAAGATAATGTGGGGGTTGTGCTTTTCGGTGATGACCGTTTGGTAAAAGAAGGTGACAACGTCCGCCGTACCGGTAGGATTGCATCTGTACCGGTAGGTGAAGAATTGCTGGGCAGAGTAGTAAAGCCACTTGGAATGCCGATCGATGGCAAGGGACCTATCCGCACTACCAAAACATTACCTATTGAACGTAAGGCATTGGGAGTTATCGACCGTCAGCCGGTTACACAGCCACTTCAGACAGGTATCAAAGCAATTGATGCGCTTATACCTATCGGTAGAGGTCAGCGTGAGCTTATCATTGGCGACCGTCAGACAGGTAAGACAGTTGTAGCGATAGATACCATCATCAGCCAAAAATATACTCACACCGAAGAAGCTAAAAAACTTGGAATCGAACCAGTATTTTGCGTGTATGTAGCTATCGGACAAAAAGGATCGACTGTTGCAAACGTTCTTGCTACTCTTCAGGAGCAAGGTGCGATGGATTATACAATCATTGTAACGGCAAATGCTTCCGACCCTGCACCGCTCCAGTTCGTAGCTCCGTATTGCGGTTGCTCGATGGGTGAATATTTCCGTGATTCAGGTCGTCACGCATTGGTAATTTATGATGACTTGTCAAAACAGGCTGCTGCATACCGTCAGGTATCCCTCTTGCTTCGCCGTCCACCGGGACGTGAAGCGTATCCTGGAGATATTTTCTATCTTCACAGCCGTTTGCTTGAACGTGCTTCTAAACTTTCGGATGCACTTGGCGGTGGATCACTAACAGCCTTGCCTATTATTGAAACACAGGCGGGTGACGTTTCTGCGTACATTCCTACAAACGTAATTTCGATTACCGACGGACAGATATATCTTGAGCCGAATCTTTTTAATGCTGGTGTTCGTCCTGCGCTAAACGTTGGTATTTCTGTTTCGCGGGTGGGTGGAAATGCGCAAATCAAGCCGATGAAAAAAGTTGCCGGTCCTCTTAAATTGGAGCTTGCTATGTTCCGCGAATTGGAAGCATTTGCAAAATTCGGATCCGACCTTGATAAGTCCACACAACAGCAACTTACACGCGGTGCACGGCTTACTGAAATTTTGAAACAAGCGCAGTATAGTCCGATCCCGGTAGAACGCCAAATTGCATTGGTATTTGCAGCAACAACAGGGTATCTTGATGATATTTCATTGGATCATCTAAAGCGTTATGAGACTGAATTCATGGACTTTATGGAAACAGCTCATAAAGCTACACTTACTGCAATTCTTGAAATCAAAGATATGAACGACCAAGTAAAGGGTATGCTTCATACGGCAATCAAGCAATTTACCGATCGTTTCAAGGCAACAATCTAAGGTTGTAAACCCATTAATTACGTTTCTTGCCACTTATGTACCGGATGAATGTGAAATGGTGGTAATAACAGGCGGCGCAGGATTTATCGGAAGCGGATTCGTTCGTAAATGTAACAACGAAGGGATGACGGATATTCTCATCGTGGATCATTTGCGCGATGGAAGTAAATGGAAAAACCTTGTAGGTAAAGAATTTACCGACATAGTTCATCCTGATGTCTTTCGTGAAAAATTCATTTCCGGTGGATATGACGGAAGTATTGAAGCTATCGTCCATTTGGGTGCCTGCTCTGCGACAACGGAAAGAAATGCGGATTATTTGCTAGATAACAACTACAGGTACAGCGTAGATTTAGCAACTGTCGCTCACGAAAAAAGCATTCGGTTTGTGTATGCAAGTAGCGCAGCAACGTATGGTTTAGGCGAGCAAGGGTATTCTGATGGTTTGTGCAAGTCGCTTCGTCCTTTGAACATGTACGGATACTCAAAATTGTTGTTCGATACATGGGTACTGAACAACAATCTGCAGAATGAATTTATTGGTATCAGATATTTTAATGTATTTGGTCCGAACGAATACCATAAAAACAACATGGCGAGTATGATGCTGAAAGCATTTCGCCAGGTTAGGGAATCAGGAAAAATTCGTTTGTTTCAGTCTAATTCTCTTGAGTATGCAGATGGTTGCCAGATGCGAGATTTCATCTACATAAAAGATGTATGTCAAGTAATGTGGCAAATGCTTCAGAATCCTACTGTATCCGGGATTTATAATCTGGGTACTGGAAAAGCAAGAACATGGAATGATTTGGCATCAGCTGTTTTTGGAGCGATGAAGAAAGATTCGATAATTGAGTATATCGAAATGCCGGATTCAATCAGTTCCCAATACCAAAACTTTACTGAGGCAGACCTTACAAATCTACAAAGTTCAGGACTGGATATTACGTTCAGAACCCTTGAAGAAAGTATAGAAGATTATGTGGTAAATTACCTTATGCAAAATGAATCGTATTGGTAATTATTAAGTTAACGAAAATAAAACCCGAACAATCTAACGCGGTATATAGAATATTATGGCAACATTACGCGACATACGCCATCGCATCAGCGCGGTAAAAAACACAGCAAAAATTACATCAGCTATGAAAATGGTTGCTGCAGCCAAACTACGTCGTGCTCAAGAGGCAATCATGGCTGCCCGCCCATATACACTCAAGCTGTCGGAAATACTTTCAAATCTTGCTGCTGCATCGGATGAAGATTTCTTCCACCCATTGTTACGGAAGCCTAAGGCAATAAAATCAATTGCCGTTGTGGTTGTTTCGTCCGATAGAGGGTTGTGTGGCAGTTTCAATGCAAATCTCCTAAAAGCAGCTGCTTATCATATTGAAAAGTCTCTTCCGTCTCAATTTCCGGGTGTGAAAATTTCTGTATTACCAATCGGTAAACGTGCTGTTTCTTTCTTTGGTAAACGCTCTATTCCAATTATCCAGGAATTCCCCGATATATTTGCCAAATTGGATTTCAGTACAGCATTTGAAGTTGCATCCATTATATCAGATGGCTTTATTAATGAGAAATACGATAAAGTTGAGATTTTTGGCAATGAATTTAAGTCGATTATCAAACAGGAAGTTAAGTTTCACTCATTACTTCCATTAGATAGAAGCAAAGCAGAGCCAACCGTTCATCACGATGGTGAAATGAACAACGATTATATCTTCGAGCCGTCGCGCGGGGAGATAATGAATGAGCTTTTACCAAAATTCCTTAACATTCAAGTATGGACTGCATTACTCGATTCTAATGCTGCCGAACAAGCTGCACGGATGATGGCAATGGATAATGCCACAACCAACGCACGTGACCTTATTAAAGCCCTCCAATTGCAATACAACAAAGCACGCCAAGCATCAATCACAAAAGAAATGCTTGAAATTGTGGGCGGAGCGGAAGCACTAAGAAAATAAGAATATACAATTAAGACAAACCTGATGAAAGGCGTAGATAACTCTACGCCTTTTTTGTTTTAAAATAGGGTTGGGATAGCCATTTGGCGTTAATTCTTTACTCCTGTATAACACATAACAAACACAAATAAAAATTAAAATGAAACTTTTAATGTTAGAAATGCGTACTTGTATCTAAATTCACATTTGTTAACATTTTCAGGAATACAACTATGCAACGTGCTTATCGCCTCAGAAAAGGTAAAGTAGTTGGCGGTGTTTGTGCCGGAATAGCAGAATATTTCGATATTGATCCTGTGCTGCTTCGTATCGGCTTTGCCGTCTCTTTCTTTGTGTACGGAACCGGTTTTTTACTCTACATAATTCTCATGATTGCTTTGCCGTATAAAGAAGAAGTTATGGGATTTGAAAATAACACCGACACGCCTGAATCTCAAAAATCATCCTTAGAAGACGATTATTTTTCAGAACGTGCTTCTAATAAAACTAAGCGCAATTTGATGGGTGGGATTATTCTCATAACGCTCGGCTTGATATTCCTTGCAGGAAATTATTGCCCCGATATAGATTTCTCTAATCTATGGCCCCTTATTCTTGTAGCAATCGGAGCAACAACTATTTACAACTCAATGCACCGTTCGAACAAAAGAACACATTCTCCCACCATTAATAAACCGGAAGAACAACTATGAAATCGAAAAGTATATTTTGGGGTGCATTTCTTTTAAGTTCAGGTATTATACTGCTTCTGGGAAATTATGGGTTAGTGAATATATATTGGGAGAATGTATGGAAGCTATGGCCTATTGCTCTTATTCTGATTGGTGCCAGAGCATTTGTAAAAGACCCTACACTTAGGGGTGCTATGTCGGCATTGGGAGGAATTTTACTGGGTGTTTCGTTATTCTCAGGTATCTTTACTGGTGTAAATGCTGTGAAAGATTCATGTAATTTTAATTGGAATACACACACAAACGGAAAGCATACTGTTCAACAAATTAATGAACCGTTCGACAGTACTGCAAAAGTGTACAACTTTACATTGGATGCCGGCGCTGGAAATTTCTCTATAGGCGATACTTCTGCACAATTGCTCGACGGACAAACAGAATCTACAGTCGGTCAATATACGTATGAAACAGAAAAGACCGATTCTGTACGTTCAATTTCAGTATCCATGCAAGATAACGGACATTTTCACTGGTTCGGACGTAAGAATTTTGCAAACAGAGCAGATATTCATCTCAGTACAATTCCACTTTGGAATATTGATGCCGACCTTGGTGCCGCAGCTGTACAATTCGACCTTTCAAAATACCGTGTGGCTAATCTTACAATGAATGTTGGGGCTGCTTCGGTAAAAGTAAAGTTCGGTGATAAAGCAGACAGCACACATTTGGATTTTGACGGGGGAGCATCGTCAATTGAATTGAGTGTTCCAACTAATTCAGGATGCAGAATTACAGTAGATGAAGATGCTCTTAACGGAACTGACCTTGTAGGATTTGAAAAAATCGATGAAAACACGTACCAAACATCTAACTATGCCTCAGCGACTAAGAAAATAACAATGGATTTTGATATAGGTGTGTCGAAATTGAAGGTTAACCGGTATTGATTAAAGAAGTAAGGGTGGAAACAATGTGAGGCAAACAGTTATATACTGTTTGCCTCTTTTAGTTCTCATCTGTTTGTCTAATTATAACTGTTATTAACCTTTAGATTACAGAACTTCTACGATAGTGATTCCTCAGCAATATCAGCAATCTTACTCAACAGACTGTCCTGTTTCGTTTCCCAATCCCGTAGGAACATCATGAGGATTGCTGTGGTGGGTACAGCAATCAAAAGCCCTAAAAACCCAAAGAAATGCCCGAAAACAAAAAGTGAACCGAGAAGAATGATTGGGTGAAGTCCTACTCTTTTTCCTAAAATACGAGGCTCTACAACATAAGCGTTGAAAAAATGCAATCCCCCAACTACAAGAATTATTGTAATGACATTACCACCCACTCCCGGTGGATTGATTATCAAAACAGTAATAATTGCAATTACCATACTTGCTACAGATCCAAAGAGCGGAATCGGATTGAAGAAACCACACAAAACTCCTAATACAACAGGATAAGGTACGCCAAATATTGAAAAGAGAATGGAAGCAAATGTACCCACCATAATAGCAGCGATAATTTGCCATCCGATATACGATTTTAGAATATCGCTCATTCGCAGGAGATTTACAAAAGCTTCTTTATTTTTCCGTTCTACCATTCTGCGGATAAATTCGCGGATTTTTGGGAAATCCTTCACAAAGTAAAACGAGAGAATCGGGATTAAAATAATATTAAGGAGCTGGGAAGCAAGCCCTGAAATACTCATAAGAACCGAGAATAACGCACCAAACATAACTTTGTAAATTGATTCTATTTTTGGCATTACTTCATTTTGCACCATTTCTTTCATCGTACTCTGTGAAAGCCCGAAACTCTCGAGAGTTCTATAGAATTTCCTACTTTCCAAATATGAAGTAGTTGAGGTAATCAACGAAGATATTTGGCGGATTACATCATTAAGTTGCGAAAAAGCGAGTGGAAAAACAAATACGGAAACAAGACTTATTCCTCCACCCATACTGAGAATGATAAAAAGGGTTGCAAGCCATCGTGGGACTTTTTTACGCTCCAGCCACGATACCAAAGGATCAAGTAAATAGGCAAAGAGCATCGCAAAACCAAATGGAAGTAAGGTTATACCCAAGTCCTGCAAAACCCAAATACAAAACAAAATTACCGTAAGGACGAGCATCCTTCTTATAAGGATAGACTCTCCACGAAAAGGTAATAGTATGAAAAACGAAGCTCCGCTAATAATAAGCGGGTTGAATGCCATGCCCGTCAGATACAAAAAAACACCTAATGCAATTGCGCTAACGGCAACAACGGCAACAATCGGAAATTTTATGGTAGAAGGATTTTCCATATATGTAGGGGATTACAAATTATTGAGCGTGAAATAAAAAACGGCGTTCAGTAAGAGTGTACTCTTATGAACGCCGCAAATTTACCAAAAGCCGAAAGATAATTGTTCTTTATTTTTAAGCAACTTCTTTAACACATACTTTATCGAAAGCAGATGTAAGCGCATTTGCAATGCTTTCGGGCATATTACCTTCAATTGCATGGCGCGGCATAAAACCGATAAGCTGTCCATCACGGAGTAATGCTATGGAAGGGGATGAAGGGGGCTGCCCTACGAAATACTCCCGCATACGTTGTGTAGCATCTAAATCCTGTCCGGCAAATACTGTAAATAAATGGTCTGGCTTAACCTCATGTTTCACTGCCATTGCTACACCCGGGCGTGCTCCGCCTGCAGCGCAACCGCATACTGAATTTAAGACCACAAGTGAAGTACCTGTGCGTTTTACGGCAGCATCTACTTCTTCAGGGGTGCGTAATTCTTCAAAACCTACGGCGGTAAGTTCTTCTCTCATTGGTTTTACTATCATTGGATCGTAAGGCATCGTTGTGTACTTTCTGAATAGTTGAAAAATAAATTTCATCATTAATAATTCATGAGACGAATAAGTTGGAATCTTATTAAATTTGAAAAATAAAAGTATGTTTTTTCTACTTTCGTATGACTTGTTATGATAAACTTACTCCTCGTCTGGTTAATAAACTCCATTGCAATCTACGGTACAGCTGCACTTCTGCCGGGTATATCCATCAAAAACTTTAAGACAGCACTTGTAGCTGCCATAATTTTAGGACTGCTCAATGCAATCCTAAAGCCGGTTCTTTCCTTTTTCTCAATTCCGTTAATATTTCTTACGCTCGGGTTGTTTACACTTGTAATCAACGGTGTAGTATTATGGATTGCTGCCGGGGTTATGGATGGTTTCGAGATTAAAGGATTTTGGTCGGCAATGCTTGGTGCGATTGTTATTTCTATAATATCGAGTGTTTTGAGTTCGATGTTTAATGTGAAATGATTGATGGTTTTGAATTGTGAGAGTTTTAGTTACATTCTGGTTAAGAATATGATTTTTTGATAATCCCAAAGGGATTTAATGTTCATAGCAAGTGTATTCACATCAGAGAAGGTTCGACCCCGATAGGGGCGTATTGAGTGGATTGGCGTTCTTTTTATCAACATTTGAATCCTACGGATTCTTTGAAGTACATTCAATAGCTTTAAAAAAGAAAACACGCTTTTACAAATAGTATGTAAAAGCGTGTTTTTATGTTCGTCTGTATTGTCACATTACTTATCGGCTTTTCTTTTTGTGACGGTTTTTGCGAAGGCGTTTCTTTCTTTTGTGAGTAGCCATTTTATGGCGTTTACGTTTTTTGCCGCAGGGCATGAGATACCTCGTGAAATTATATATGAAACTATGGATTTGCTGAAATTTTGCTTAAAATGT